>CAYWYB010000100.1:0-15518 GCA_964462145.1 uncultured Rhodospirillaceae bacterium | reverse complement strand
TGTGGGACAAAGCGCAAACTCCAAAAGAATTTCCAGACGTCAGGTTACACAAGCTCATTATGGTAAATTCAGGTATTATGGAAATGCCGAATCAGTAGTTAATGAAGTGTTTACAAAAGAAAAACAGGAAGCCGTCGGGAAAAGACTTGGAGATGATTGGTCTGTAACAGAAACCAGAGGGGATATGATTCCTATGTATACGTTCAATGTTACCTTGCTCACTGTTAGTCATAGTTGTGAAAGGGGGCGGTCATGAACGTATTCCAGGCCTTTACCGATGAATATCACCGCCAGGCGGCGAAAGAACTCAGTCTCCAGGACTACCTGCAAGGCTGCCGCGAAGACCCGATGATGTATGCCAGCGCGGCGGAGCGCATGATCGCCGCCATTGGCGAGGAAGAGGTTATCGACACCTCCACCGATCCCCGCCTGGGTCGGATCTTTTTAAATCGCACCATTAAGCGCTATCCCGCCTTCAAGGATTTTTATGGCATGGAGCAGACGATCGAACGGATCGTCGGATATTTCCGCTATGCCGCGCAGGGGTTGGAGGAGCGCAAACAAATCCTCTATCTGCTGGGTCCGGTGGGCGGCGGTAAATCCAGCTTGGCCGAGCGCCTGAAAACACTGATGGAGGCCTATCCGGTCTATGTGCTGAAGGCCGGCGATGAGATCAGCCCGATTTTTGAATCCCCCTTGGGTTTGTTCGATGCCGATCGGTTCGGTGAACTGCTGGAAGATAAGTACGGCATTGCCCCGCGCCGTTTGACCGGTCTGATGTCGCCCTGGGCGGTCAAGCGTTTGGACGAGTTCGAAGGCGATCTGTCCCGTTTCACGGTTTTGAAGATGATGCCGTCGAAATTGCGCCAGATCTGTATCGCCAAGACCGAACCCGGTGACGAGAACAATCAGGATATTTCGGCCCTGGTGGGCAAACTCGATATCCGCCAACTGGAACATTTCAGCCAGGCCGACCCGGACGCCTATTCCTTCTCCGGCGGTCTAAATCGCACGACGCAAGGCATGTTGGAATTCGTCGAAATGTTCAAGGCACCCATCAAGGTGCTGCATCCCCTGCTGACCGCGACCCAGGAAGGCAATTATGTGGGCACGGAGAATTTCGGTGCCTTCCCCTTCCAGGGCATTATTCTGGCTCATTCGAATGAGGCGGAATGGCAGCAGTTCCGCAACAACAAGAACAACGAGGCCTTCCTCGACCGGATTTCCGTGGTCAAGGTGCCCTATTGCCTGCGCATCACGGAAGAGGCGGAGATCTATCAGAAACTGTTGAAAAACAGCGAGTTGCATGGTGCCAAATGCGCACCGGAGACCTTGGACATGCTGTCCAAATTCTGCGTCCTGACCAGATTGCGCGAGCACGAAAACTCCAACCTCTATTCCAAGCTGCGGGTCTATGACGGTGAGAATATCAAGGAGGCCGATCCCAAGGCGAAATCGGCCCAGGAGTATCACGATGCCGCCGGCGTCGACGAGGGCATGACCGGCGTTTCGACGCGCTTTGCCTTCAAGGTGCTGTCGGAGACCTTTAATCACGACAATGACGAAGTTGCCGCTGATCCCGTGCATTTGATGTACGTCCTGGAACAGGCCGTGAAGCGGGAGCAATACGGCGAGGAAGTCGAGAAGAATTACCTGGAATTCATCAAGGCCGAACTGGCGCCCCGTTATGCCGAATTCATCGGCAACGAGATCCAGAAGGCTTATTTGGAATCCTATACCGAATACGGCCAGAATCTCTTCGACCGCTATATCGCCTATGCCGATGCCTGGATTGAGGAACAGGACTTCAAGGATCCCGATACGGGGCAGATTTTTGACCGCGAAATTCTGGAGACCGAACTTTCCAAGATCGAGAAACCGGCCGGCGTGGCGAATTCCAAGGATTTCCGCAACGAAGTCGTCAAATTCGCCCTGCGTCACCGGGCCAACAATGATGGCCGCAACCCGTCCTGGACCTCGTACGAAAAACTGCGCGAAGTGATCGAAAAACGCATGTTCGGCCAGGTTGAGGATCTGTTGCCGGTAATCAGCTTCGGCTCCAAGAAAGACAGTGACAGTGACCGTAAGCATGCCGAGTTTGTCGAACGGTTGGAGGAGCGCGGTTACACCCAGCGTCAGGTCCGCCGTCTGGTCGAATGGTACATGCGGGTGAACAAGGCCGGTTAGGAGTTCAGTTATGGCCATGCACCATTTTATTGATCGCAGGCAAAATCCTGGTGATCGAAGTCTGGGCAACCGGCAGCGTTTCATCCGCAGGGCCAAGGCCCAGATTAAGGAGGCCCTGAACAATTCCATCCGCGACCGCAAGCTGGGTGATGTTTCCAACGGTGAAGATCTGTCCATTCCGTCCAAGGGTATTGCCGAGCCGCGTTTGCGCAGCAGTGGTGATCAGGGGCGGAGAGGCCGGGTCTTGCCGGGCAACAAGGAATTCGTCACCGGCGATCAGATCAAGAAGCCGCAGAAAGGTGGCGGCGAGGGCGGTGGCAAGGAAGGCTCTGAAGACGGCGAGGGCGAGGATGCTTTTAATTTCACCCTCAGCCGGGATGAGTTTCTGGAGCTGTTCTTTGAAGATCTGGAATTGCCCGATCTGATCAAGACCGACCTGCGTGAAACCACATCCGTGACCTACCAGCGGGCCGGCTTTGCCCGCGAGGGTAACCCGGCCAATTTGGATGTTATGCGGACCATGCGTAATTCCCTTGGCCGGCGCATTGCTCTCAACCGCCCCGATATGGATGCGGTGGCTGAGATGCAGGACGAAATTACGGCGCTGGAAGAATGCACGGAACCAAAGGCGGAGGACCGCAAACGTCTGGATGCGTTGTACGAGGAACTGGAAGAGCTGCAGCGGCGGCAAAAGATCGTGGCCTATATTGATCCGGTCGATGTGCGCTATCGACAACGCAAGCCCGTGCCCCAACCCAACACCCAGGCGGTGATGTTCTGTTTGATGGATGTTTCGGGCTCCATGGGCGAGCGGGAAAAGGATCTCGCCAAGCGCTTTTTCGTCCTGCTGCATCTGTTCCTGAAACGGCGTTACGAGCGCATCGAGGTGGTCTTCATCCGCCACACCCATGAAGCCCAGGAAGTTGACGAGGATACCTTCTTCTATAGTCGGCAAAGCGGTGGCACCGTTGTTTCCACCGCGTTGGCAAAAATGATGGAGGTCGTGCACGACCGCTATCCCAGTGATACCTGGAATATTTACGCGGCCCAGGCTTCGGATGGCGAGAATTTCTCGGGCGACAGCAAGACCTGTTCGCAACTGTTGGCCGAGGAAGTGATTCCGGTCTGTCAGTACTATGCCTACGTGGAGATCCTGGACGAGCGGGAGTTCGAACTGTTCGGTAATCCCGAGGCGGGGGCCGCGCTGTGGCGTTCATACCGCGAGGTCGCGGAAAGCCGGGAAAACTTCGCCATGAAGCGGGTGACCAAACCAGCCGATATCTATCCGGTCTTCCGCGAGCTGTTCCTGAAACAGGGGGAGAAGGCCTGATATGAAAGCCGCCCCCAAAACGGAAAGCAAAACGGAAAGCCCGACGGATAGCGATACTTCCGATCTGCTGTTCGATGATGCCGACTGGAGCTTCAAAAGCCTATCCCGGACCTATGACGCCATAGAAAGGGTGGCGCTGGATGATCTGGGTCTGAACGTCTACCCCAATCAGGTGGAGATCATCTCGACGGAACAGATGCTGGATGCCTATTCCTCGTTCGGCATGCCCTTGATGTACCGCCATTGGTCGTTCGGCAAACATTTCGCCCGTGACGAAAAGTCCTACCGTCAGGGTCACAGCGGCCTGGCCTACGAGATCGTCATCAATGCCAATCCCTGCATCAGCTATAACCTTGAAGACAACACCATGCCGCTGCAGGCGCTGGTGATGGCGCATGCGGCCTTCGGCCATAATCATTTCTTCAAGAACAACTATCTGTTCCGCCAATGGACCGATGCGGACGGCGTGTTGGATTATTTCCAGTATGCCAAGAATTTCATCGCGGGTGCGGAAGAACGCCATGGTCTGGAGGAGGTCGAGAAGGTCCTTGATGCGGCCCACGCGATCATGGACCAAGGCGTCTTCCGTTATCGCCGCGCACCGGAATTGACCACGGAACAGCGCCAGGCCCGCAAGCGCGAGATTGAAGAATACCGCGAACGCACATTCAATGATCTGTGGCGCACGGTGCCCGACAAGGAAGGTGCGGAGGAAGCCACGGAGGCGGAAAAGGAAAAGCTGGCCCGGCGCAAGCAGCTACACTTGCCGGAAGAAAATCTGCTGTTTTTCCTGGAGCACAACAGCCCCATTCTGGACGGTTGGCAGCGGGAGATTCTGGCCATCGTGCGCAACGTGGCGCAGTATTTTTATCCCCAGCGCCAGACCAAGGTGATGAACGAAGGCTGCGCGACCTTCTGCCACCATTACATCATGAACGCCCTTTATGACCGCGGCCAGATCGGCGAAGGCGCGATACTGGAAATACTGCATTCCCATTCCAACGTGTTGTTCCAGCCCGACTTTGATGACCGGCGCTTCAACGGCATCAATCCATACGCGCTGGGGTTCGCGATGATGTGCGATATTCGCCGCATCTGTACTGAGCCCACGGACGAGGACCGGGAATGGTTCCCCGATCTGGCGGGATCGGAGGATTGGCGCGGGGCGCTACGCCACGCCTGGACCAATTACCGTGATGAAAGCTTCATCAGGCAATATCTGAGCCCGCATCTGATCCGGCAGATGAAATTGTTCGATCTGACCGACAATGCCGAGGACAGCCACTATGTCGTGGGTGCGATCCATGACGAACAGGGCTACCGCAAGGTGCGCGATGCGCTGGCTAATAACCATGATCCGGCCCACATCGATGCCGATATTCAGGTTGTCGATGCGGACCTGCGCGGCGACCGTCAATTGATACTGGAACACAGCGTGCGCAATGGCGTCGGCCTGGCGGAAGATAGCCGCGGCGAGGTCTTGAAACATATCCGTTCGTTATGGGGCTACGAAGTGACTTTGTCGGGGATTGACCATGACAACGGCAAACAGCTCTACCGCACATCCACAATCGAGGCGGAAGAAGAAGGCAGATTGACATCGATTAGGCCCGCGTCGGCGCCAAGCGCACGGACCTGGTTCATGTCCGTGGGGGCATAATCAAACCATTTACAGTTCCAGCCGTGTTTGGCGAAATTCAGCCGAATTAGCTCATAGAGCACGGCATCGTCCTCGACCACGAGGATTGTCTTTTGGGCGTTTGGATCCTGGGGCATGGGTCTATCCCTCCATATGCCAGCCACTGTCCACGTCAGGATTATGGCAAATAAACGTAAAGGGGAGGTAAACCCGTCATATGCCCGGGCGGACATGCGCCCGCCCGGTTTATGCAGCCTCAACCGGCCTTTTCGAAGGGTGCGGCGATCCTTGGTGCCTCGCTCATGAGGGTGGAGGGGATATCGCGCAGCAAATCATCCACGGTGAACATGCCGTCGCCGCCGATGTGCAGGGCTTTGCGTTCCTCGCCGTAGTAATAGCTGTGGATGCGGTTGCGCTCTACGTGGAAGACGTGGCCGTTGACGTCCCAGGCTGCGTCCGTGCACAGATAGCCCACCATGGGGGCGATATATTCCGGGCCGCGGGGGCGGGAGGCACGGTCGAACTCCTCCTGGGTGATCAGGCCATCCGCCAACTTGCGCGCCCGGTTGGCGATGACTGCGTCGTTGATGGTCATGCGGGTATCGGCGGAGGGACAAATAGCGTTGGCGGTGATGCCGTAGCGGCTGGTTTCCTTGGCGATGGAGCGGGTTAAACCGATGATACCGGCCTTGGCGGCACTGTAATTGCACTGCCCGACGGAGCCTTTGAAGGCGTCGGAGGCGAAATTCACCATGCGGCCGCCACCGGCCCCGCGCATGTGTTTGATGGCGTGGTGGCAAACGTTCCAATGGCCCTTCAGATGCACATTGATGACCATGTCGAAGTCTTCCTCGGTCATGTTCCAGATCATGCGCTCGCGCAGCAGACCGGCGGAATTGACGGCGATGTCGATCTTGCCATGATCATCCACGACCTTTTGGATCATGCGGCCCATGGCGCCGTAATCCGCCACCGAATCCGTATTGGCCTCGGCCTTGCCGCCGTCGGCTATGATCTGCGCGACAACTTCGTCGGCCGGCGTTTCCTCAATCTCCTCGCCGCTGCGGCCGACACCGGGGTCGTTGACCGTGACGATGGCGCCTTCCTTGGCCAGCAGATAGGCGACTTCCATGCCGATGCCGCGACCGGCGCCGGTGATGATGGCTGTTTTTCCGTCCAAATGCATTTCATACTCCCGTTTCTTAATATGCCTGCTCAATTCTTTTCAGCGCTCAACTTTTCCCAATCAAACAGGGACGGCTCCTTGTCCTTGAAACGTTTCACCGCCGCCTTGTGATAAGGCGTGACCAGGGCCATGCCCTGGGCATCGGCCTCCAGCTCCAACAGGGTACGGTGATCCAGATTGAACGATTGGTTCAGGACAACTTTCGCCATGCCGATGGCGGCGGTGGAGGCGGTGCGGAAGCGGCCGGCGAATTCGCGCACCTCGTCCATGGCGTTTTCCTGGGAGACCACATCCAGGATCATGCCAAGCTCCTTGGCTCCCTCGGCGCCGACTTTTCGGGCCGAATATACCAACTCCTTGGCCCGTTGCAGACCAACCAGGCGCGGCAGGATATAGAAGCCGCCCCAATCAGGCACGGCGCCGATGCGGCCAAAGGCCTGCATGAAGTAACCCTTGGGCGTGGCGAAGACGAAGTCGGCGGCAAGGGCCAGATTGCATCCCGCACCTGCCGCCGCGCCGTCGACCAGACTGATCACCGGCAGCTCCACATGCGCGAAGTCATAGATGATGTCGTGATCCAGACGCAGGCCGCGCCGGGTGATCAAGGAGGTCCGCTCGTCGCTGCCCATCCCCTTGACGTCGCCGCCGGCGCAAAAGGCGCCGCCCGTTCCGGTCAGGATCAAGGCCTTGATCTCCGCCCCCGCCTGTTCCTTGACCTGCCGCAACACAACGCGGAAATCATCGCGCATTTCCCGGCTCAGGGCATTACGCGCCTCCGGGCGGTTCAAGGTAATGGTGGCGATTTCATCGCTGACGTCGAATTTAATGTGCGTGAGATCCATCTTTCTACAATTCCCTTTTTCGGCGCGCTTCAAGTGGCGGCATTCTGGCTACAATGCGTTTTGCCAAGGCTATCATGGATTTCTCCGCCCCGGCGATGACAATGTGCTGTATCATCACGGCTTGTTATGCCTGGGAGTAAACATGGACAGCACCGAAAAGACCGAAGTGGATATCACCACCCTGGCCACCATGCAGGGGGCGCTGGCCTCCATCACCGACGAAATGAGCCAGGTGGTGGTGCGCACGGCCCGTTCGCCGGTCTTCAAGCTAGCCAAGGATTTTTCCTGCACGCTTTGTGATTGGCAGGCCCGGCAGATGATCCAGGGCGATGCGGAATTGCCCGTGCATGTGGGCTCCATCCCCTTTGTTTGCCGCGCCGTGGCGGAAGCCTACGAAGGCGATATCGCGCCGGGCGATACTTTTCTCTGTAACGATCCCGCATTTGGCGGCCTGCATCTGAACGATGTGGCCTTGCTGCGGCCCGTTTTTATTGACGGCGAGCTTTTGTTCTGGGCCGTGATCCGGGCCCATTGGCTGGACCTTGGCGGGCCGTCGCCGGCAGATCTGCGCCGGGCGCAATCGGACAGCTATGGCGAGGGCATCCGCATACCGCCCCTGAAGGTCATCGCCGCCGGCGAGCCCTGCGACGACGTAATGCGGCTTTATTTCAACAACATCCGCTTTCCCCAGCAACAGCATAGCGACATGCTGGCGATGATCGCGGCGGCCGAGATCGCGGGCAGGCGTCTGCGCGCCATGGCCGAAAAATACGGCATCGGCGTGACCAGGGCCGGGATCGAGGCGCTGTATGATATGACCGAACGCCGGGTTCGCAAGGCCATCGGCGATCTGCCTGACGGCAGCCAACAGGGGGAAAGCTGGCTCTCGGCCCGGACCGGCGATGATCACAAAAAGATTGCGGCGCAGGTCACCGTGACCGGCGACAGGATGGCCATTACCCTGAGTTCGCCCGAGCAGCTGCGCGAGGTGCGCAATTCACCCTTTGGCGCCACCCATGCCGCCGTCGGCCATGCGGTGACCATTGCCCTGGGCCTGCAGCCGCCCTTCAACGACGGCCTCTACCGTGCGCTGGATATTGACTACGGCCCCCTGGGCACCATCACCAATGCCCAGGTACCGCCGGCGCCCACCCTGGGCTGCACCACGCAGCCGTTCTGCGAGATCGTTGATTCCGTCCGCGATGCCCTGTCGAAAATTATTCCCGATGAACGGCAAACCGCTGGTTGGGGTCCCGCCGCCTCTATCGTTCTGGCCGGTATTCATCCTGATACCGGCGCATTCTATGGCCATTTTCATCCCAACGGCGGCAGCTCGGGCGGCGGCGGGGCGGCTTATGGCGCCGACGGCTGGTCCGGGGTCGGTTCCGAGAACTCGGGCGGCGCGGTGTTGAAGGAGCCGGTGGAATTGCTGGAGTATGAGATGCCCTTTCTGGTCAGCCGCCTTGAATACCGCATGGATTCGGGCGGCGCGGGCCGGTGGCGCGGCGGCCTGGCGGTGGATACGGAGTGGGAGCCGATTGATCACGAACAGACCGCGCGCTTTCACGGCACCATTGACACCTTTCCCGCCCTCAGCGTGCAAGGCGCGAAGTCGGCCATGTTGGAGCCTAAGCTAGGCCAGCGCAATGCAATCGATCCCGACGGCAGCGTGCGTAAATCGGGTGGCGCCTCACGTCTTCATTCCGCGCGGGGAGGGCGTTTGGAGATGTGCCCGCCGGGCGGCGGCGGGGTCGGCGATGCGTTTGAACGGGATGTCGACGCCGTCCGCCGGGACGTGATCAATGGCTTTGTCTCCATCGCGGGCGCGGCACTGGATTATGGCGTAGTCATTGATCCCGACAATCACGCCATCAATGAAACCGAAACAGCAAAGTTGCGTACAAGATGAGTCACCGTCTGGGTATTGATATCGGTGGTACCTTCACCGATTTCGTTCTGTTGTCCGAGAGCGGCGACCTACAGGTCGCGAAAGTATCATCCAATCCCGAAGACCTGGCCTCGGTCATAGACGAGGGGCTGGGCCAGTTGGCGGCGAGTGCTGATCTTGATATCCCCGCCCTGCTGCAAAAATTCGACCTTGTGGTGCACGGTACTACAATTGCCACCAACGCCCTGATCCAGGGCAAGCTGGCGCGGACGGGGATGCTGTGTACCGCCGGCTTCCGCGATATTCTGGAGTTGCGCGAGGGCCTGAAGGAGCGGCGCTATGACTATACCCAGCCGCCGCCCACACCCCTTGTGCCGCGCCATCTGCGTCTGCCCATAGACGAGCGCATCAACAAGGACGGCGCGGTGCTGCGGCCCCTCGATGAGGCTCAGGTGCGGGCGGCCGCGGCGGCCTTCCGCGATGCGGGCGTCGAGGCGGTTGCGGTCTGTTTGTTATGGTCCATCGTCAATCCGGACCATGAGGAACGGATCCGCGAACTGTTGGCCGAGGAGATGCCCGGCGCGCCGGTCTATCTGTCCTCCGCCGTGTCGCCGCAATTGCGCGAGTATCCGCGCTTCTCGACCACGGCGCTGTGCGCCGCGCTGGGCAACCGGCTGCATGACTATATCGGCCGCCTGGAAAGCAATCTGCAGGCCGCCGGTTTTCATAAGGCGATCCGTTATATCCAGTGCAACGGCGGCACCACCTCCGCCGCCGGTCTGCGCGAACGCCCTGTTCTGGCCCTGGATTCCGGGCCGGCGGCGGGTCCGGCGGCGGGACGGTTTTTCGGCCGGCTGTTTGATGTCGACAATGTCATCACTCTGGATATGGGCGGCACGTCATTGGATGTCAGCTTGGTGCATCAGGGTCAGATCGACACCGCCAAGAATGTTGATGTGCACCGCTATCGCGTTGCCGTGCCCATGGTCAACGTACGTACCCTAGGCGCGGGTGGCGGTTCCATCGCCTGGATTGATGAAAGCGGCCTGCTGCATGTGGGTCCGCAAAGCGCCGAGGCCTGGCCCGGTCCCGCCTGTTATGGCCGCGGCGGCGAGTTAGCCACGGTGACCGATGCCAATGTCGCATTGGGCTACTTCTCGGACCGCCAGCTTTTGGGCGGAGCCATGGCCATTGACGGTGATCTGGCCCGCGACAGCATCCGCGACACCATCGCCAAGCCCCTGGGCGTTGATATGTTGGAGGCCGCCTACGCCATCTACACCCTGGTGAATGAGAACATGGCCAATGCGGTGCGCCAGGTTTCCACCGAACAGGGCCATGATCTGCGTGATTTCGCCTTTGTCTGCGGCGGCGGATGCAGTGGTGTGCACGCCGCCCGGATCGCCGAAAGCCTCGGCGTGGAGCGGATTATCGTGCCGCGCGTGGCATCCCTACTGTGTTCCTTTGGCGCCGTCATCGCCGATGTGCGCCACGATTACAGCCGCAATTACGCCGCCCATTTCGCCGATTGCGATGCCCTTGATATCAATCGGCAATTCGATGAAATGATGGCCTCGGCCCGCGCTGATCTGGCGGCGGAAGGCTTTGATCCCGAACATATCCATCTGCAGCGCACAATGGATGTGCGGTATTTGGGCGAGTTGGGGGTTCTGACCCTGACCCTGGCCGAGGACGAGCTGTTCGCCGACGGCATGGCGGTGGTCGAAATCCTGTTCGATCAGGAGCATGAGCGCGCCTTTACCTTCGCCGATCCCGACTGCGAACGGGAATTGATGGGCCTTGGCGTCATCGCCTACGGACAGCGGGAGGCTCCACTTTCGCGCATCAGCATGCCCGGTGGCGGCGCCCAGGCGCCGGAGGATGCGGTCAGCCACAGTCGCCAAGCCAGCTTTTCACCCGAGCAAACCCTGGATGTTCCGGTTTATGACGGGGCCAAGGTTGCTTTCGGCGGCGAAATCGAGGGGCCGGCGGTGATCGAGGAGGACACCACGACCATACTGGTGCCGCCGGGCTGGCGGGTCCGGCTGGATGACAGCCATGCCTGGTTCATGTGGCGGCTAGATCAAGGTTGACCAAGTCCAGAATACCGTCGTTATTTTCGAAGCTGCCCCATTGTGATTGGTGCCGCGAATTCGGGGCGTAGTCCGCTTCGCACATCCAGCCGTATTCGAAAAATAAATCCCACATCTCCTGGTGCAACTCCGCACCATGGGTGGCGAGATGAATGCGTTTGACCTTTTTGTTGATCACATCGATCGCCGAGGGTAAGACCTCGCGCTCGCCGCCCTGGATATCCACGTCCATCAGATCCACATGATCGAGGGGCTGTAGGATATCCCGCAGCGGCACGGAGGAAACGAAACCGAAATCAAATTCCCGCGTCCCGCCCGCCACCGTAAAAGGTTGGCGCACATCGCAACGGCCGTGGATGAGAAGACTCCTCAGAACCTGTTCGGGTGTGATATCGCCCTGCAAATTTTCGACAAACTGAATAGCGTCGGATTCGGAAATGATAGCGTTGCCATAGAACCCTTCACCCAGCATGAAAACCTGGGGCTTGGTGTCCGTGCCGACCAGGGCATTGATTAGCCAATGGGCATCGGGATCGATGCCATTATTCCGCATATGCAGTTGCGCCCAGGCGAAATGGGTCGGTTCCGCCTCGACCACGACGAAACGGCAGGGCAGGGGATTGTGGCGTTGCAGGGCGGCGTGGGCATCAACTGTACGGGCCGCGTAACCACCGCCCAATTCCACCATGACAAATTGCCCGGAGGCCGCCGTGACCGCATTGTGAATAGCGGCCTGCTCAAAGAATATTTCGCCATCGTTAAAGGTTGGCGCGGGCGTCGTGTTGGCCTCGTCATCGACCGACAGAAGATTATTGGACGGCGCGAAATCGGCGACGAAGGCATGCTGAGTCATCACGCCGAGAAAATTCGGAAAACAACCTTCCGGCACCTCGCCCCGCCATGGCTCGGTCGTGGCGAATGTATGCACCGATGTCTCAAGCTGATCCATGATATTTTCGTCCTTGGCTAGCCTACCCAATCTAGGTATTTGATTGTGGTTAAGGACGCCTTAAGAATGTTTCGAACAGCAGTAGTTTTGGAGGATGCACGGTCATGGCGGAGCAATACGACGCGATAATTATCGGCGCCGGAATAATCGGTGCCTCGGTCGGGTTGGAGCTGGCCAGGCGGGGCTGGCGCACGCTTAATGTTGATCGTCTGCCCGCCGCCGGCTATGGCTCGACCTCCGCCTCGTGCGCCATTATCCGCAGTCATTATTCGACCCTGGACGGCACCGCCCTGGCGTTCGAGGGCTATCAGTACTGGCGTCATTGGGCCGAGCACCTGGGGGTGGAGGACGAGCGCGGCCTGGCCCGCTTTGAAGAAGTCGGCTGTGCGGTAATGAAAACACCGATCAACGGCTATCTGAAATCGATCTGCGAAAATTTGGACGCCCTGGGCATCCTTTGGGAGGATTGGGACAATGAAACCCTGAAAAGGCGCCTGCCGATCTATGATCTGCGCTCTTTCGCGCCGGCCAAGCTGCCGGACGATCCAGGGTTCGGCGAGGCGACGGGGCCGGCCATCGCAGGCGCGGCGTTCATGCCCCAGGCGGGCTATATCTCCGACCCGCAACTGGCCACGCACAATATCCAGGTGGCAGCGGAAGCCGCCGGCGCGCGCTTTCGTTTCAACACGAATGTCACTGAAATCCGCCGTCAGGACGGCAAGGCATGCGGTGTCACATTGGCCAACGGCGAGGAAATCAATGCCCCCGTCGTGGTCAACGTGGCGGGCCCCCATTCCGCCAAGGTCAATGAAATGGCGGGCGTGGCCCAGGGCATGAAAATCAAAACCCGAGCCCTGCGCCAGGAAGTGGTGCATCTGCCGTCGCCGGATGGCTTTGATTACATGACCCACGGTCCCGTCGCCTCGGACAGCGATATCGCCTGTTACAGCCGCCCGGAAGTGGGTAACCATATCCTGTTCGGCAGCGAGGATCCGGAATGCGATGCCCGCGAATGGGCCGATCCCGATGACTACAACACGGAATTCACGGCGCAATGGCAAACCCAGGCCTTGCGCGCCGGCCAGCGGGTGCCTAGCCTAAAAATTCCCAGTCAGGCCGCCGGTGTTGTCTCGCTCTACGATGTAACGGACGATTGGATCCCGATTTACGACTGTTCCGATCTGCCGGGCTTTTACATGGCGATCGGCAGCTCGGGCAATCAGTTCAAGAACGCCCCGGTCGCGGGCGCGATGATGGCGGAATTGATCAGCCGTTGCCAGGACGGCCACGACCATGATGCCGACCCGGTTTGTTTTGATTATCTCTATACTAAGCGTCAGGCCAATATCGGCTTCTTCTCCCGCAATCGGGAGGTTAATCCGAACAGTAGTTTTACAGTTCTGGGTTAGGCCGCGATTGGCTTTAGGTGCTGGCCGATGCCTGATTTGGTATGAAAATATTAACGCCCATCCGTGATCATGGTTACAGGGGGTAGGTTCCGGATGGAGTTTGGGTTTTGGCGCGTATTAATCAGAATGCGTTGCAGGAGAAGTTAGTCGCACACAAGCAGTTTTTGGCGGGCGTTCACGGCGGACAGCGCCTGGTTTTAAAGATGCACGATGCGGCCGATCTGATTTTTGCGAAACGTAACATCTCATGGGCCGAGCTGGTCGGAACCGACCTGCGCCGTTGCATCTTTGTGCAATCGTCCATGATCGGCGTTTCGCTTTTCGCCGCCAACCTGGATGGCGCGGACCTGCGCGGCGCCGATCTGTCCAAGGCCGATCTGCGCGGCATAACTCTGCGCCGGGCCAATCTGGAAGGCGCTAACATGGCCGAGGCGGATATCCGTGATGGCCGTCTGTTCGTGCAAAGCGAAAACGGTGGCTATCAGCCGGTCGGTGACGGTATCAGCCGGATCGATGAATCCATGATGGCACGGGCTAATTTGCGCGGTGCCAGAATGGGCGCTGCGATTGGGCCGCGTACGGATTTGAGCGGCGCCAATCTGCGCAATGCCAATCTGGTCAAGGCCAATCTGGCAGAATCCAATTTGGCCGGCGCCGATTTAAGCGGCGCGGATATGACCGGCGCCAATCTGGGCGGTTGTAATCTGCAAGGGGCGGTGTTGCTGGGCGCCACCTTGGACGGCACCAATTTCAGCGGCGCGGATTTGACCGCGTCATTATTCAAGAAATCGGACCTGGAGGACGATCAACTTGGCAGTGCCGTGGTCTCGCCCACCCTGTCGGAGGTTGGCGGCACGATTTCCGATATCCTACGCGAGCATTCCAGATGGGTGCGCACCCTGGGCAACGAAGGCGACCAAGCCGATCTGAGCGGTATCGATATGACCGGAATTTCCCTTCGCGGGGTGGAATTGTCGGCGGTGAAGATGGAACGGGCCACGTTGACCGGAAATGATATGACCGGTTGCAGTCTTTCCATGGCGCAGTTGGATGGTGCCCTGATGCGCAATGTCAAATGCAGCGAGTCCGACATGCGCGGTGCGCAATTGGTTGGCGCCAACCTGACCAGCGCCAATCTTAGCCGGGTGCGTATGTCACGGATGCGGATCGCCAATGGTCTGGAAGCGGAATGGCCGACCAATTTATGCCGTGCCGATTTACGCGGTGCCAACCTGAAGTCGGCCGATATGCGCTTTGCCAATATGGAAGGCGCCGCCCTACAAAAAGCTGATTTTCGGCAAGCCAATCTGGCTGACGCTGTCTTTCTGGATGCGGATCTGACGGGTGCTGATTTTCGCGACGCGGTTTTGACAAACGCCGACTTTCGCGGCGCCAAGGGCTTTAAACAATAAGCCGCCGCATGCGCTAGCTCTGGACGGGCCAGGGGCTTGGGCGTATACAGGGCGCGCTCTTCGTAGCCCGGTATAGGCTATCCGCCATGCCCTGCGTCGAGTCGGCAAGAGCTATCCCCAATTGCCAAAATTCGATTGAAGCACACAAAGTCAGAGACACGTCGCCATGTATGATCTGCGTTGGATTCGCGAAAATCCCGAAGCCTTTGATGCCGGCATGGCCGCCCGTGGCCTGCCCCCGCAGGCTGCCGAAATTCTCTCCCGTGATGAAAAGGCCCGGGCCAACCGCACCACTCTTCAGGAGATGCAAAACCGCCGAAACGCGCTGTCGAAACAGATCGGCGCGGCGAAATCCAAGGGCGAGGATGCGGATCACCTGATCGCCGAGGTCGGCGAGCTGAAGGGAGCTTTGCAAAGCGGCGAGGAGACCGAGCGGGAGCTCTCTCAAGGCCTGCGCGAGACATTGTCCGGCCTGCCCAATCAGCCTGAAGCCGAGGTGCCCGTGGGCCCGGATGAAGAGGCCAATATCGAGGTGCGCCGCCACGGCACGCCCCCGGTTTTCGATTTCGAACCGAAAGAGCAT
>CAYWYB010000099.1:0-15654 GCA_964462145.1 uncultured Rhodospirillaceae bacterium | reverse complement strand
GTGGGACAAAGCGCAAACTCCAAAAGAATTTCCAGACGTCAGGTTACACAAGCTTGATAATCGACGATGTTAAAACTCATCGCACCCCAGAATAGGGTTCCATCCCTGTGTTTCAGGCGAACTTCATAATCCCGCAGGAAGCCTTGCTCTTTCAGTTTGGCGATGGCAACCGTTCGATCGGCGGGATTGGCATAGACTGTGGTGGGGTCCAGACCAACGATCTCTTCGGATGAAATGCCAAGCAGCTCTTGCGCCAGCTTGTTTCCATAGATGTATTTTCCGTCAACGCTGGCAGTTAGTGGCAGCGGTGCGGCATCAATCAAGGCACGGAAGCTGATCGCCTGTTCCTGCAGGGCCTGCTCCATGCGGACATGATCGGTGACGTCGGCGCTGCCCCCACGATAACCTTTGAATTCGCCTGCTTCGTCTAGGATTGGTACGCCATTGGCGCGGACCCATTGCTCCTTACCAGATGGCAGGGTGCGTACATTGATGATATCGCGAAAGGGTTGGCGCGCTGCCAACGCACGTTGAAAATCCGCCGCAAGCGCCGGATCCTCAACTCGAATGCCAATTTCGGAAATGTGTTTACCGATGATGTTGCTGGGATTTTCGCCGGAAATCGCGAAAAAACGGTCGGAAAGATAGGTAAGGCGGTGTTTGCTGTCAGTTTCCCAAAACCAGTCGCTGGTTGAATCAGCAAAATCCTTGAACGCCGCTTCCATTTCCCGGCGCTCATGGCTTTCCAGATTCCGTGAAACGAACTCTGCATAAACCCCGGCAAAGGCCTGCTCTTCCGCTGTCCAGTCATGAGGCCCGCCGAATTTGGAAAACACCATGGAGCCGATAAGCCGGCCCTCCCGCCGGATGGAGATGTAGAGCAATGCGCCAATGCCGATCACATTGAGCACGCTTTCACGAATCTCCGCCATTCGCTCATCACGTCTGGTGTCGGCAACAGCTATGACATGTGTGCGTTGAAGCTCGGTAAGATAGGGAAGATGGACCAGCAAATCCACGGTCTGTCCCTGTTCGTGGGAATTGCCGGCGCGATCGAAAGCCTCCAGACAGGTTGCATTCTCGGCCTCCGCGTCGTGCCGCCAGATGCTGATACGGTCAAGTTCCAGAGCCTTTGCCGCCAGCTCGGTAATTTCCCGCAGGGCCGGGCCAAGACCCTGATCCACCAGTACGGTGCTGGCCGCCAACTGTCCAACGCATAGGATCTGGCGCTGCAAGGCACCCGCAGTTTCCGTACTATGTTCGTCAACATCGCTCATGGCATGAGCTTATCCATAATCAGCTTATAATTTTTTATCTTATTGTATCGGAGTCTGTTTAACAAAACGCTGATTAGAATGATTTGCAATTGTATCGCGCGACTCTTCAGATCTCCAATTCAACGATAACTGGAGCATGGTCCGAGGCGGGTTGGTAACCTCGCGCAGGTTTGAAAACCTCGGCGCCTCGAAGGGCCGGTGTCAGGGCCGGCGTGACCCAGACATGATCCAGCCGCCGGCCTTTGTCGGCGGTTTCCCAGGCTGGTGAACGATAACTCCACCAGGAATAAATATGCTGATCCTCGGGCACGAAATGGCGCACCGCGTCGACCCAGTCGTGGGAAGCATACCAGTTGTCCATATGCTCGACCTCGATCGGTGTGTGGCTGACCACGCGGAGGAGCTGTTTGTGGTTCCACACGTCCGTTTCCAGGGGCGCGACGTTTAGATCACCGACCAGGACAAAGCGGTTTTTCTTCCGCTTTCGCCGTTTGAACCAGGCCGAAACCTCGGTCATGAAATCCAGCTTGTGGCGGAATTTGTCGTTCTTCTCCACATCCGGCTTATCGCCGCCGGCGGGGACATAGAAGTTATGCAACTCCACTCCGCCCGGCAGGGTGCAATAGACATGCCGGGACTGCTCGATATCACACCAATGTTTGCGCGTTACTTTTTCAAGCGGCAGCCCCGCCTTGGAAAAAATAGCGACGCCGTGATAGGCCTTTTGCCCGTGCAGGGCATGATGCACGTAACCATGCGCCTCGAACAGCTCCAGGGGGAACAACTCGTTGGTGACCTTGATCTCCTGCAGGCATAATACGTCCGGCTGCCGTGCCGCCAGGAACTGCTCGATGGTGGCGATATGCGCCCGGACGGAATTGACGTTCCAGGTGGCGATTGAGATTTTCACTGCCAGGCGGTCCTAGGATTTCGGATTGTAGGTGATGGCCAGGGTGGCAACGCCCTCGACCCCGCCTTCCAGGCGGTCGCCGGGGCCGACGGCGGCAACGCCGTCGGGCGTGCCGGTCATGATCAGGTCGCCGGGTTGCAATTCAAACAGACCGGACAGATAGGCGATGGTCTCGGGCACGTTCCAGATCATCTGGTTGACGTTGCCTTCCTGACGTTTTTCGCCATTCACATTCACCCAGATGCGGGCATCGGTGGGATGGCCCACGTCGGCCACCGTACGTAGTGTGCCCATGGGGGCGCCGTTATCAAATCCCTTGCCCGTATCCCAGGGCCGGCCCTTTTCCTTGGCCTCGCCCTGCAGATCGCGCCGGGTCATGTCCAGGCCCACGGTATAGCCAAAGACATGATCGAGGGCCTGATCCTCCGGGATATTGGCGCCGCCCTTGGAAAGCGCTACCACTAATTCGATTTCATGGTGCAGATCGGAGGTTGCCGGGGGGTAGTCGATATTGCTGCCGTCCATGGTTACCGCATCGGCCGGCTTCATGAAGAAAAACGGCGGCTCCCGATCCGGGTCATGGCCCATTTCACGGGCATGGGCGGCATAGTTCCGGCCCACGCAATAGATCCGGCGTACGGGAAAGGGATCGCCGTCTTCGACGGGAATCGTGGCTTGTGGTGCGGGTGTAATGGCATAAGTCGTTTCTGAGGCCATGCTTGGCTCCTGTTCGTCGCTGCTATAGGTGATTAGAAAATGTGAAAACTGTTGCCGACCACGCCGATAGGCCAGCGGCCGGATTCGAAAAGCCGGTATTTCAGGGCAAAGACATGGTGTTCATCGTCTTCATGCTCCGCCGCCAATAACAGCCCGGCCTGATAGATCGCCTGGGCCCCGGCGCCTACCGCGGCGCGAATCAACTCAGGATCATCGACGCCGCCGGCCTCGGCCGCCAGTTCCGCCGGTTCCAGCACAGCCTCGACCGATTGGTTCTGCAAATGGGTCAGGGCCACCATGACGGTTTCCTCGTCGGCGCGCTGGCAGGCCTCAGTCACCAGGGCGACGCGGACCTGCTCTTCCGCCTCCCACCATTCGGTGTTCCAATCAGGATTGGCGGCGGCGTCGGCTGCCTCTTCCCAATCCAAAATTGGCGCGATGCGGGCATCGGGAAAACCCAGTGCCAACAGATAATCCTCCGCCAACAACTCCTCGCGGCCATCCAATTCGGCGCCCAGACCGCCGAACCACGGCACCTCGCCCAGCATGCGGACGAATTGAGAGACCGCCATCAGGCCGGGAAAGTCGCTAAGTTCAGCCTCGTCGAGAAATTCGTACTCGTTCCCTGCCATACTACCCGGATCCTAATGATTGCCGCGGTCTTGCCGCCACAGTCCCAGCTTTTCCTGGATCGGACGGTCCGAAAAACTGAACAGCACCGCATCCCCATCCACCACATGATGATGGGAGCACCAACTGGGAATTACAAATGTATCGCGCGGGCCCCAGGACAGTTCCTGGCCATTGGCAAAGGTTTTACCCGTGCCTTCAACCACGCTGTATACCATGCCGTCGGTGGACTTGTAGGGTGCGGTATCCAGGCCGGCGGGGATCAATTGCATGAAGGTGGCCATGGTCGGCATGGCATAATCCCCGGTGACCGGATTGACGTAGCGCATTTTCAGGCCATGGCAGGGGTCCCATTCCTCGGCCCCGCGCATCTGCTCCAAGGCCTCGCGGGTGCGCTCGTAAGGATAGTTGAAGACCGGCGAGGTCGGCGAAACGCTTTCATAACCCATGGGCAGCAGACCTGCGCCATAGCGGGCCTGGCTGTCGCCGGCGGGCCGTGAAAGCGGCTGGCTGTCCTGATCCAGATCCTCGGCGAACGAGGTATCAAAGAAATTGACGATGGGGATATCCAGGCCATCCAGCCAGACCATGGGTTCGTCGCTGTCGTTGCCGTGATCGTGCCAGGCCCAGGACGGCGTGGTCACGAAATCGCCGGGCCGCATGATGGTTTTCTCGCCCTCGACCGCCGTGTACGCACCCGTGCCCTCGACGATGAAACGCAGGGCTGACTGACTGTGGCGATGGGCCGGGGCCACCTCGCCGGGCAGGATCAGCTGCAGGCCGGCATACAGCGTATTGGTGATCTTGGATTGGCCCCGCAAATTGGGATTCTCCAAAATCAGCACCCGGCGCACGGCTTCCTTGGCGGTGATCAGGCCGCCGGATTCCATAATGAACGAACGGATATCGTCATAATGCCAGATCGCCGCCCTGGCCTGAACCTTTGGCTCCGGCGTTACCAGATCGGCGAAGACTTCCCACAATGGCGTCAAATTCGACGGCGCGATGCGCTCGTAATAGGCCTGCCTGTCGCCCTTGATTTGATCGTTCTTGCTCATGATTTCTCTGCTTCATCCTGCTCCAGCCAGGCCACTTCGCAATCGGCCACGGGAATGGCGCTGCAAGCCAGGATCTGCCCCTGCGCCCGTTCGCCGTCACTGAGGGCAAGATCGGAATAATCCTCCATCTCGATCTCGCCAGCCAGCAGCTGGGACTTGCAAGTGCCGCAGGTGCCCGATTGACAACCAAATGGATAGTCGATACCGGCCTCCAACGCAGCTTCCAGAATGGTTTCGTCCTTGCCCACGGGGATGGTTTTCTCCGCACCCCTGATCTTGACCTGATAACTCACGGTATCCGCCATTCCCCATTTTTCTGCTTGCCGGGCTAATCTAAAGCACAAATTCCCTTTCTCCAATCGACGAAGTGGCCTAGCTTCACGATGTCATGAGTATTGCCAAGAATAGCCCTGGTCAGGGTGCCGAAGATTTTGATTACGACCTGCTGCCCGGTCTGATCGGTTACAACCTGCGCAAGGCTCAGGCGGCGGCGTTTCAGAATTTTTCCGAAAGCCTGAAAGGCTGCGATATCACGCCGGGACAGTTTGGCGTTCTGGTTCTTATCGAGGCGAATTCGGGCTTGAACCAGACCCGCCTGGGCAACGCCCTGGGGATCGACCGTTCGACCGTGGTCGCGGTGATCGACCGCCTGGAGGGGCGCGGCCTGGTCAATCGGCAGCCGGCGCCCAGCGACCGCAGGTCCTATGCCTTGCACCTGTCGGACCAGGGGCGGGCCTTGCTGCATCAGGCCCGTGAGCTGGTCGTGGCGCATGAGGCGCGCGTCGCCAAGGACTTGAACGAGGCGGAACAGGCGCAATTGATTGAATTGTTGTCCCGGCTTGGCGGCCCGTCATGATACCGGCCGGGTTACAGGACAAACGCGTCCTGGTAACCGCGGGTGGCAGCGGCATCGGCCGCGCCATGGCCCAGGCTTTTCAGCGCCAGGGCGCCAAGGTCGCGGTCTGCGATATTGATACGGCAGCACTTGATGACCTGGTATCGGAGGCGCCGGATATTACGGCCATCGCCGCCGACGTAGCCGACGAAGCGGCTGTCGAGACGCTGTTTAGGACCGTGCAGGAAAAACTGGGCGGGTTGGATGTGCTGGTCAACAACGCGGGCATCGCGGGGCCGGCGGGCTTTTTGGAAGATCTGTCAGTGGAGGAATGGCGCCGTTGCTTGAGCGTCAATGTGGATGGCGGCTTTCTATGCGCCCGCCAGGCCCTGCCCCTGATGAAGGCTCAGGGTTCGGGCTGTATCATCAACATGGCCTCCAACGCCGGAATTTTGGGCTTTCCCATGCGTTCGCCTTACGCGGCATCGAAGTGGGCCGTGGTCGGTTTGACCAAAAGCCTGGCCATGGAGGCGGGATCTTTCGGTATCCGCGTCAACGCCATCGCGCCGGGCTCGGTCGAGGGTGAGCGTCTGGACCGGGTGATCAAGGCGGAGGCGGATGCCAGGGGGGTGACCCCGGAAGAAATCCGCCAGGACTATTACCGCACCTCATCGTTGCGTACGTTTGTCTCGGCTGACGAGGTGGCTTCGATGGCGCTGTTTCTGGCCTCCGATGCCGGCGCCAAGATCAGCGGACAGGTGATACCCCTGGACGGCCATACCGAAACCCTGGGCGGGCCATACTGAAAGAGAGGATGAGCATGAACCGAAACGTCATTATTACCTGTGCCGTGACCGGGGCGGGGGATACGGTTGGCAAGCATCCCGCGATGCCCGTCACGCCGGAACAGATCGCGGCCTCGGCCATCGAGGCGGCCAAGGCGGGGGCGACGGTGGTGCATCTGCATGTGCGCGACCCCGAGACGGGCGAGGGCAGCCGCGATCCCGCCCTGTACCGCGAGCTGGTGGAGAGGATGCGCGACAGCGATACGGACGTGGTCTTGAACCTGACCACGGGTATGGGCGGCGATGTCTATTTCGGCCCACCCGAAGATCCCATGCAACTGGGCAACGCCACCGATATGGCAAGCGCGGAAACCCGCCTGGAGCATGTGGTCGAGCTGAAGCCGGAAATCTGTACCCTTGATTGCGGTTCGATGAATTTCGGCGAAGGCAACTACGTCATGACCAACACCGTCGATATGCTGCGCGTCATGGCTCAGGGCATCCAGGATGCGGGCGTTAAGCCCGAAGTGGAGATTTTCGATTTCGGCCATCTCTGGTTCGTCAAACAGATGATGAGCGAGGGTCTGCTCGATCCACCGCCCCTGTATCAGCTCTGCCTGGGCGTGCCTTATGGGGCGGAGGCCAATACCCAGACCATGAAGGCCATGGTCGATAACCTGCCCGACGGCGCCATCTGGGCCGGCTTTGGCCTTGGGCCCATGCAGATGCCCATGGTGGCTCAGGCCATGCTGCTTGGCGGCCATGTGCGTGTGGGCCTGGAGGATAATCTGTATCTGGACCGGGGTGTCTTCGCCTCCAACGCACAACTTGTGGAGCGCGCGGTAACCATCGTTGAAAGCCTGGGCGGCAGGGTGCAAAGCCCGGCCGAGGCGCGGGAGACATTGGGACTAAACTAGAGCGTGTTGGAGAATGTGCAAAGCAGGCCGATGGCCCTGCCGAGCAAATCGCTAAATCAGCGGGGATGGGGGGTTAATCCTGCTCCGGCGTTTCGTTGAGCGTGACGCCTTCACGTTCGGCTTTTGCCAACTCGGCCTTTTCGGCCTTGGCGGCTGCCTTGGCGGCCTTTTTCTCGGCCTTGCGGCGGTCCCGCTCCTGGCGTTCGAAATTATAGTTGGGTTTTCGCGCCATGATTTCCGCCTGTGTTTGGATGCCATGCCCGCACGCGTGAACGCATCCCATGACAATCCTGGTTCCAGGATAAGGGGCGCCGGAATGGCGGCGCCCGAATAGCAAGACGCGGCCGGAAAGTATATCTACTTTCCGGTCCGCCGATCCCTCGGTCCGTACTTTGACCGCGGCTGCCTTAGGCCGCCGTGTCAGCAAGTACGCGTCTTAACTTATAACGGTCGAACTTAAACGCTCGAGCGTAAACGCTCGAGCTGAAACCGGTCGTGCCTAGTCGAGCGCAACCAAGTTTTCGGCGGCCGAACGGCCATCACGGCCCGCGACCAACTCGAACTCAACCTTTTGACCTTCACGCAGGCTCTGCATGCCGGCACGCTCAACGGCCGAGATGTGCACGAAGACATCCTTGGCGCCGTCCGTAGGCTCGATAAAACCAAAACCCTTTGTCGGGTTAAACCACTTCACTGTTCCGGTAGCCATCAGCTACTCCCTTCAACATAGTATTTACAGCAGCGGCGATCGGTTTTAGCCGAGCCGCACCTCTAAAAGATGCACGAGTCACAGACGCAACTTGGTCCGGCGCGCTAGCGCCATAACAAGAAACGTCGAGGCGAGGTGCAACGAGTGACCCTTCATGGCATCGCCAGCCGGTCGTTGCAAGCATTGAATTGAAAAATTAAGGACGTTTTGTCCTTTTTGAACAGGGATTTGACAGAAAATGCCGCACAGCCAGCCGCTAAATGGCGTTACGATTCAACTGGTGGCGCGCTGGCGGCGGTGCCCAAGGGGCGCTGCAGAATAACTGAATCAAGCCAGCGCCCGGCCTTCCAGCCAATACTTTCAATCAGCCCAACCTGGCGGAAACCCATTTTTTCATGAAAGCGGATGGAGGGCTGATTGCCGCTGTCGCCAACCACCGCGATCATCTGCCGGTACCCTTGCGAGGTGCAATCATCGATCACCCGCTGCAATAGGGGCTGGGCAATGCCTTGGCCGGGGCGGTCGGGATGCAGATAAATCGTGTTCTCGACCGTAAAGCGGTAGGCCGGCCGCGTCCGATAGGGCCCGGCGGAGGCGTAGCCAACCAGTTCACCGTCCACCATGGCAACAACGAAGGGATATCCAGCCGCAAGCAAGGTATCGCGCCGGGCGGTTAGTTCGGCAATGTCGGGCGGCTGCAATTCCCAGGATGCCAGGCCATGCAGGACGTGGTGGGCATAGATCGTCTGGATCGCCGCCATATCGTCATCGCTGACGGGGCGGATTTCAGGCGCCATGGCGCTAAACTACCATCAGGCCACCCGGCCCATGCTGGTCCTATTGGCGCGCCCATCGGCGTGTTCGGCGACCGCCTCGCCAAAGGCGTTGAACAGAGCGCGGTAAAGGTGATGTTCCGAGGTGCGATATTCCGCGTGCCACTGCACACCGATGCTGAAGGTGGGCGAATCCGCGACACGCACCGCCTCGATCGTGCCGTCGTCAGCCACCGCCTCAACCACCAGGCTTTCGGCCAGGCGGTCGACGCCTTGGGCATGCAGAGTGTTGACCATGACCTGGCGGGCGCCATCGGCCAGGCCCTGCAAGGTGCCGCCCGGCGTCAAGGTGATGCGCTGGCGCGGGGCAAGCTGCACCTCCATGGGCTTTTCCCTTGGCCTGCGGTGATCAAAATGGGCCGGTACTTCGTGCATGTACTGATGCAGGCTGCCGCCCAGGGCGACGTTCATCTCCTGTATGCCGCGGCAAATGCCGAACAGGGGCACGTTGCGTTCCACACAGGCGCGGACCAACTCCAACGCCACGCCGTCGCGCCGGGCATCCAGGAGGCCCTGATCCCGTGCTTCGCCGCCGCCGTAATGGGCTGGGTTCACGTTCGAGGCGCCGCCGGTCAGGATGACGCCATCGATATTGTCCAGCAGCGTTTCCAGATCCGCGCCCGCGCCCAGTGCCGGCAGCATCAGGGGCAGGGCGCCGCAAATCTCGCGTACGGCAATGACATAGCGGTCGCCGACGCGGTGGCTGGCATGGTTTGCCTCGTCGTTGAAGTTGGAGACGATGACAATAATGCCAGTGGCGCGTTTGTCGCCGGAATCAGCTGTATTGCGGTTGGCGGCGTCGGTTTGATTTTTCTGCATGCCCTTTCGCTAGCACGGCGCCGCGACAACGGCAAGGGGAGCGGGTCGATAAGTCAATTCCGAAAATGGTCTAGTTCAAGCGCGCCGCCTGGGCCATGACTTCGACCGCCTCATCCTGGCTGGCCCAGACCACCAAACCGGTGGCGCCGGAATCCTCCCAGGCGCGATAACGCTGTTTGATGCGTTCGGGCGGGCCGACCAGGGATTTTTGATCGACCCATTCGTCGGGTACGGCAGCCGTCGCCTCAGCCTTGCGCCCGGCCAGGAACAGTTCCTGGATACGCTCCGCCGCATCGCCGAAACCGCGTCGAACCATCAGATCCTTGTGAAAATTCTTGTCCTTGTGACCCATGCCGCCGACATACAGCGACACATCGGGTTTCTGGCGGTCCAGGGCCGCTTGCACGTCCTGGTCCACTTCGACGTGGGTCAGGGCCATGATCTCGAAATTATCCAGGGATTTGCCGTTTCCGGCGCGGGCGAAGCCCTGCTCCAGCCAGGGCAGGTATTCGGGCATGGAGCCGGGGATAAAGCCGTGCGGCAGCCAGCCATCGGCGATTTCGGCGGTCAGGCGCACGGTGGCCTCGTTGCCGGTGCCGAGAAAGATGGGGATGTTCGGGTTGCCGTGCAAAATCGACTTCAACGGCTTGCCCAGGCCGGCCGAGCCTTCACCAGTAAAGGGCAGGGAAATTTCCTTGCCTTCATAGGCAACCGGCGCCTCGCGGGCCCAGATGGCCCGCATGATGGCGACATAATCCTTGATTCGGTAATAAGGCCGCCCCCAGGGCTGGCCGTACCAGCCTTCCACGATCTGAGGTCCCGATACACCAATTCCGGCCAAAAAGCGGTCGCCGCCCGCCAGGGCGTCCAGGGTCGCCGCCGTCATGGCGCAATTTGCCGGCGTCCGCGCCGCAAGCTGCATGATCGCGGTGCCCAATTTGATTTTCTTGGTCACGGCGGCCAGATAGGCCAGGGGGGTTATGGCATCGGAACCATACGCTTCCGCCGTCCAGACGGAATGAAAACCCAGCTCCTCGGCCCGTTGTACCCGCGCCACTGGAATATCCAACTGGGCGCCTGAATAGCCCAGCATCAGGGATAGTTTCATTTCCGCCTCCTGCCCATTCTTGTCATGACGACCATTGCCGCCATTGGATCATGTTTGTCACATCAGTGCCATGGTGCGGGAGGCGCAAATAGAAAAAGGGCCCGATGAGGTTAATCATCGGACCCCTTTTTTTCTTTGGCCGATTAGAGCAACCTGCGTTCATCCGAACACGGACAAGTTGCTCTAACTTATTGGATTAGATCAAATTATCAGCATAAAATTGATTCTAATTTTATGCTGTTTGATCTAGCCGAATTTGATCTAGCCGAATTGTGCCCTTGGGCTCAATACAAGGTTTCTTTTTCCGGCTTGGCGATGCTTTTCACCAGGCCGGAAACGGCGGAGCGGATAGAAGGATTGTCGATCGCACCAAAGTTGCGCACCAGTTCGATGGTGGAGCGATTCTTACCACCATGTCCCAATGGCTCGGTCTCGGCCGTTTCATCCAGCCCTTCGAAGAAGAAACTGACGTCGGATTGCAGAATTTTCGATACTTCATAGAGCCGGCCGGCACTTACCCGATTGGCTCCCGTCTCGTATTTCTGCACCTGCTGATAGGAAATATTCAAGGCATTCGCCAAATGTTCCTGGGTCAGGCCCAAGCCGGTACGCCGATCACGGATGCGGCCACCAACATGGGCATCGACACGTTTTGCTAGTATACCCATAATCACCTCAATGTTTGGCGGTGAGGTTCATGGCATTCCCCAGCCGCGAGAAATATTTTCCGCCAATCCCGTAATTGTTACGTTTTTGCCATTGTAACAAATTGGTAACATTACATTCATGCCTTATGCGTTGTTGACTTATCTGTCCCCTGCTACGAAATACACCAGTGAATCAGTAGCACAACGTGTGGCTGTTTTCAAGTTTGGCGGTTGCATAGTAATGATGCCTTATGGCGTATGAAAAAGATAGTGCCTTTCGTCATGATTGACACCTTGTAGTAGATTTTTTTTTTGATTTTTGCGGAAATTGGCAGTCTGCCCTGGTTTTGGAACGTGGTATAAGGAATCGAGATTGAGAGAATGGTAAATTCGGAAACTGGTTCGCATATGCCAAATGTAGTGATGCACACCGCCCTGCCTGGTCGTTCACCAAATCAGCCGCGGCGTTTTCGCGTCGCCGCCTTGGCTGGTCTGGCCCTGGTGTTCTTGCTGACCGCCTGCAGTAGCGATGAAGTCGCCTATAAAGAGCGGCCGGTGGAGGAAATTTACAACCAGGCCATGGACAAATTACTTTCCGGCAACGCGGAACTGGCCGCGATCGACTTTGACGAGGTTGAACGCCAGCATCCCTATTCGGTCTGGGCCCGGAAATCGCAGTTGATGGCGGCCTATTCGCAGTACGAAATCAACAATTATGACGAGGCGATTTTCACCGCCCAGCGCTTCCTGCAACTGCATCCGGGCAACCGCGATGCGCCTTATGCCTATTATCTGATTGCCATCTCGTACTACGAACAAATCGCCGATATTGGCCGGGAACAGAAAATTACCGAGCTGGCGCTCGACGCCCTGCGCGAGGTCATTGACCGCTATCCCGATAGTGAATACGCGCGCGATTCCCGCCTGAAGATGGATTTGGCCCGTGACCATTTGGCGGGTAAGGAAATGGAGATTGGCCGCTATTACCTGACACGGGGCCACAAAGGCGCGGCGATCAACCGATTTCGCTATGTCGTTGAGAAATACCAGACCACCTCGCACGTCCCCGAGGCCCTGCATCGCCTGACGGAGGCCTATTTGTCCCTGGGCATCGTGGACGAAGCCAAGAATGCCGCCGCCATCCTGGGCTATAACTATCCGGGCAGTGAGTGGTATCTGGACAGCTATGCCCTGCTGACCGGCGAGGATCAGCGGGCCGGCGAGATCGAAGAGCCCTGGTACAGCCGAATGTGGAGTTCAGTATTTTAGAAACGCCCTGAACCTGGACATTGGCCACTATCCTATCGCGCCGCTGGCCACTAATATCCGAGCATGCTGAGCGCGCTGTCCATTACCGATATTGTTTTGATCGATCGCCTGGATCTGGATCTGCGGACCGGCTTGTGCGTGCTCACGGGCGAGACAGGGGCCGGCAAGTCCATTTTGCTTGATGCCCTGGGGCTGGCCCTGGGTCGCCGTGGCGGGGCGGGCTTGGTGCGCAAGGGGGCCGACAAAGGCACGGTCGTCGCCACCTTTGATCCACCGGACAATCATCCGGCCTGGGATATCCTGCGGGAGCAGGATCTGGACAGCGACGATGGCTTGATTCTGCGCCGCCAGGTCGGCGCCGATGGCCGGGGCCGGGCCTTTGTCAACGATCAGGTGATCTCTACCGGGTTACTGCGCCGGTTGGGGGAGACCCTGGTCGAGGTGCATGGCCAGCATGACGAGCGCGGCTTGCTCAATCCGGCCGGGCATCGGGCGTTGTTGGATGTTTACGGCGGCCTGGAAGGGCAGGTCCATGGCTGTGCCAAGGCGCATGCGCGGATGCGCCAGAGCGCCGAGGCCTTGGCGGATGCCCGGGCGGCGCTGCTGACGGCGCGGGAGGAAGAGGACTATTTGCGCCATGTCTGCGCCGAACTGGATGAATTGGATCCAAAGCCGGGCGATGAGGAGGATTTGGACCGCACCAGAACCCTGTTGCGCCAGGGCGAGAAAATCGCCGAGGCATTGCGTGATGCCCAGGGCGCCCTATATGGCGGCGGTGAAGGCGGCGGCGGTGGAAACAGCGGCGGAAATGGCGTGGAACAGCGGCTGCGCATTGCCCAGCGGGCCCTGCAGCGGGTGGCGGAAAGTGCCGGTGGTGCGCTGGATGGGGCCATAGATGGTTTGGAACGGGCGGCGGTCGAGGCCATGGAGGGGATTGAGGCGGTGGCCGATGCGGCACGCTCGCTGGATCTTGATCCAGCCCGCCTTGAATCGGTCGAGGAACGCCTGTTCGCCTTGCGCGAAGCCGCCCGCAAGCATCGCGTCAGCGTCGATGGTCTGGCCGCCCTGCGTGATGATTTCGCGCAACGATTGGATACCATCGATAATGGCGGACAACGCCTGGCTGCTTTGGAGACCGAGGCGGCGGCGGCCAGAACGGCCTATCTGGAGGCAGGGGAACGATTGAGCAAGGGGCGCGCCAAGGCGGCGAAAAAACTGGACCGTGCCATGGCCGGCGAACTGCCGCCCCTGGCCCTGGACAAGGCGGTGTTTACCACCGTCATTGCCAAACGGGACGAGGATGGCTGGAGCAGTGAAGGCTGGGACGGCGTTGCCTTTCACATCGCCACCAATCCGGGCAGCGCGCCGGGACCTTTGAACAAGGTCGCCTCGGGCGGCGAGTTATCGCGCGTGATGCTGGCCCTGAAAGTCGCCCTGGCGCAGAACCGCGAGCCGGCCTCTCTGATTTTTGACGAGGTCGATAGCGGCATCGGCGGCGCAGTGGCGGACAAGGTTGGCGAGCGTCTGGCCCGTCTGGCCGACGACACCCAGGTCATCGTGGTTACCCATTCGCCGCAAGTGGCCGCGAGGGCCGGACATCATTGGCGCATTATTAAACAGGAGCGCAATGGCGGCGCCCGAACCACGGTGGAGGACCTGGCGGCGGACCTCCGGCGCGAGGAGATTGCCCGCATGCTGGCCGGCGCCAGTATCACGGACGAGGCCCGCGCCGCCGCCGACAGCCTGTTGCAGGCGGCGGGGTCATGACGGACGTTGCCGAACTTGACGAGGCGCAGGCAAAAGCCGAACTCGCCCGCCTTGCCTTGGAAATCAGGTTCCACGATACCGCCTATTATCAAAACGATGCCCCGGCCATATCCGATGCCGAATACGATGCCCTGCGACAACGCAACAACGCCATCGAGGCACGATTCCCCGAACTTAAACGCCCCGACAGCCCGTCTGATCGCATCGGCGCACCCCCAATGGCGGGCGCCGACGGCTTTTCCAAGGTCCGTCACAGCCGGCCCATGCTGTCCCTGGGCAACGCCTTTGCCGAGGCGGATGTGGTTGATTTCCTGGCCGGTATCCGGCGTTTTCTGAAATTGGAAGATGACGCCGCCGTGGCAATCGTGGCGGAGCCGAAGATCGATGGCTTGTCCGCCGCCCTGCGTTATGAAAACGGCGTCTTTGTTCAGGGTGCGACCAGGGGCGACGGCGAGGTGGGCGAGGATATCACCGCCAATCTGCGCACGATCGATGACATTCCCAAACGGTTCCTGGGCGCGGCGCCTGAGGTATTTGAAGTGCGCGGCGAAGTCTTCATGAACCATGATGCCTTTGCCGAACTGAACCGCAAGCAGGAAGCCGCCGAACGGCCCGCTTACGCCAACCCCCGCAACGCCGCCGCCGGCTCCCTGCGCCAGCTTGACCCCGCGATAACGGCATCGCGTCAATTGAGTTTCAGGGCCTATGCCTGGGGCGAAGTCAGCGCGCTGCCAAGCGATACCCAGGCCGGTGTATTGGCTGCCATGAAGGCCTGGGGTTTTCAGGTTCAGGAGCATGAAGTCTGCCTGAACGCCGCCGAAATGATGGCCTATCACGGCGCCACCGAGGCCGGGCGCAGCGTGCGGCCCTATGATATTGACGGTATTGTCTACAAGGTGGACCGCCTGGACTGGCAGGAGCGTCTGGGCGCCGCCTCGCGCTCGCCGCGCTGGGCCATTGCCCACAAATTCGCCGCCGAGCAGGCTCGCACCCTGGTCGAGGAAATCGATATCCAGGTCGGCCGCACCGGCAAGCTGACCCCGGTGGCGCGCCTGAAACCCGTGACCGTCGGTGGCGTGGTGGTCTCCAACGCGACCCTGCATAACGCGGACTATATCGAGGAAAAGAACATCCGTGTCGGGGCGGAAGTTTTGGTGCAGCGCGCCGGCGATGTCATCCCTCAGGTTTTGGAAGTGGTAGAGCAAGGCCCAGAGGAGGCTTTCGAATTTCCCACCACTTGCCCGATCTGCGATGCCGTTGCCGTGCGGGACGAGGGCGAGGTAGATTGGCGCTGTGGCGGCGGTCTTGCCTGCGAGGCGCAGGCAGTGGAGCGTTTGCGCCATTTCGTCTCCCGCAATGCCTTCGATATCGAG
>CAYWYB010000098.1:0-15664 GCA_964462145.1 uncultured Rhodospirillaceae bacterium | reverse complement strand
GTCAACAGATCCCGCAAATGCGCCGGCACGGAGCGGGCGGCTTTGCCTGACGCCACGAAGCCGGTGGATGTCTCCACCGCACCGTACCAGTGCGCCGCCCACAGGCCATCACTGTCCCGCCGCCCCGCCGGCCAGGACAACATCGCAGGATCAAAGGCAATGCCGGCACGTCCGCACAGGGCCCGCAGCATCCCCTCGGGGTTGGCCAGAACGTCATCGGACTCCAGCACCACGGGAACCTCGCCCGTGCGTTGGCGGACCCATTCGAACAGCCGTTGTTGCTGCGGCAGGCCAAGGTCTTCCAACGTTACCTCGGCCCGCTTTTCGATGTACGAGGCCAGAACGCGCGCCGGATCGCGGATCAGGAAAGCATTCGTCAGGCCGTCCAGCCAGTCCATGGCCATATGGGGCAACAGGTGGTGTGTCATGTGTTTCTGATAAAACACCGCCCGGCCCCCGGGCACCGGCCCAATGGCTTTGTCGGCTACCTTTTGCCAATCGGTTTCGTAGGCCGCGATGATCTCGTCCGCCATGGCATGGTTCAGGCCCGTTTCAGCCAGATAGTGGGCATAGAACGGCTCATCCCAGACCACCGCGTCAGCCCGGTTTTCAAAAGACCGCATCATGGCGGTGGAAATGTTGCGCGGTCCCGACCACATGGCTATGCGCACCGGGTCCTGGCTCATGCGCGCGCTTCCCTCTCGCACAGATCCCTGTACAGCCCCTGCAGCCTGGCCGTCACCGGGCCCTTGCCGGTGCTGATAACCCGGCCGTCGATCTCGTGCACCGGGATCAGGCCGGCGAAAGTACCGGTAACAAAGGCCTCGTCCGCGTTATAGACATCGGTCAGGCTGAAGTCTTTTTCCAAGCCGGGAATGGCATTGCCCCGCGCCAGTTCCAAAACCTTGGCGCGGGTAATGCCAGCCAGGCAATAGCGCCCCGAAGAGGTCCAGACCTCGCCCTTGCGGACAATAAAAAAGTGCGTCGAATTGCAGGTGGCGACAAAGCCATGCGGGTCCAGCATCAAGGCCTCATCCGCGCCCATCTTGTCGGCCTGAATGCAGGCCGTGATGCAATTCAGCTTGCTGTGGGTATTGAGGGCTGGATCCTGCACGTCCGGGGCACCCCGGCGCACATGCACCGTCGCCAGTTTCAGACCCGCGCCTTCCACGGCAACCTTGTATTCCGGGATAATCACTACCGTTGGCGGCGTAATGGTAACCTTTGGGTGCTGATAGGGCGTGGACTTGATGCCGCGGGTGACCATCAGGCGAATATGGACGTCCGTGTCCATGTCATTGGCGGCCAGAACCTCGTCGATCCTGGTCACCATTTGCTCGGGGCTCAGGCCGATGTCCATGTCGATGGCCTTGGCGCCCTCGTACAGGCGTTCCATGTGGGCTTCGAGGAACAGCAGGCGGCCTTTGTGCAGTCGGATGCCCTCCCACACGCCGTCGCCCAGCATGAAGCCGGAATCAAACACCGAAACCTTCGCATCGTCACGGGGAAACATTTCCCCGTTGATGGAAATCAGGATCGATGCGTTGCGCTGATCGTCCAGATAATCGTGGCTGCCGCCTGCCATGTCGCTTCCTAGTCCGGCCGGGGTACGGCGAAGATGCTCTCGGGCGTGATCGCCGCATAGTCCAGATAGCCCAGGCGGGCCAGGGGCTGAACCTTGGCGGAATCGATCTTACCGTCGATGATCACATCATCGTCGATATGAATGCCCACCACCTGGCCGATCACCGTCGTGTTGGGCACGCCGGTCCGGGTTTCAGGCAGGTCGATGATATGCAGCACCTTGCATTCCAGGGCGATGGGTGAATTCGCCACCCGCGGCGGCTTGACCTGTTCGCACGGCGCCGCCTCCAACCCGGCTTCCGCCATTTCATCATAACTGGCGGGCGCATGGATCGAGGTGGCGTTCATGGGCTCCAACAGGTCCATGGTCACCATATTGAAGACGAACTCGCCGGTATCACGCACGTTGGTCAGGGAATCCTTGGGCTCCGTGGTGCCGGTTTTGTAGCCGTTCGGGCAGTACATCACGCAGGGTGGATCGCCGCACAGGGCATTGAAAAAGCTGTATGGCGCCAAATTGATAACACCGTTCGTATCGACGGTGGAGATCCAGCCAATGGGCCGGGGCACCACCAGAGCATTATAGACCGTATGCTTGAACGGGGGCGGCTTCATGCCGTCCTTAGGATCGAAATACATGTTGTGAGCGTTCCTTTGTTACGGGCTTAAATCGGGTCCCAGGCATAGTATTCGCCACTGCCTTCCAGGCCATAGAGATCATGGCGCAGGGCGGGCTCCAGGGTGGCGGCTAGGTCCTCGGGCGTCCAGCCGTCGCCCTTATGCAGGGTACGGATCGGGCGCGGCTGGCTCATCAAATAGATTTCGTTGCCGCGCACGCCGAAAATGTTGCCCGTTACGTCCTTCGCCGCCTCGCTGCACAGATAAGTCGCCACCGGCGCGATATGCTCGGCCGAGGCATTGCGTCGGAATTTATCAAAGGCCTCGGCCATTTCGTCCGAGGTCACCGGGATCGCTTCAATCATGCGGGTCCAGGCAAAAGGTGAGATGCAATTGGACCGCACATTGGCCCGCGCCCCTTCCATTGCGATGACCCGGCTGAGGCCGACGATACCCATCTTGGCGGCGGCATAATTAGCCTGACCGGCATTGCCCACCAGACCGGAGGTCGAGGTGAAATGCACGAAGGCGCCTGATTTCTGGGGCCGGAAATGATCCATGGCCGCACGCGAAACATTGTAGGTGCCGTTCAGATGCACATCGATGACGGCTTTCCATTCGTCATCGGTCATCTTGTGGAAATAGGCATCGCGCAGGATGCCCGCAACGTTCACCACCGCGTCGATTTGGCCGAAACTGTCGACGGCATCCTGTACCATTTTTGCCGCATCCGCTGCTTCGGCGACCGAACCTAGGTTGGTCACCGCCTCGCCGCCCGCCGCCTTGATCTCCGCCACTACTTCATCCGCCGGGGTCTGATCCGTGGCCTCGCCATGCAGGCCGGCGCCGAAATCGTTGACCACCACCTTGGCGCCCGCCGCCGCCAGATCCATCGCCACGGCGCGGCCAATGCCACGCCCCGAACCGGTTACCAGGGCAACCTTGCCATCCATCAAACCCATGTCACGTCCTTCGCTTCGTTTTGATCCAATTGCAATTTTTTGTGTTTCTTGACCTGACGCTAGCATTGTCACGCGTCCCCTGCTATAGCAAGCCCATGACAAAGTGGATTTGGCACTACAATTCAGTCGTTCAGCGACGACGACGACGTTCCACCCGACGCCCCCAAGACAACCTGGGCGCCGGCGGGATCGACCGTGCGTTGCGTCGGCTTAGCTAGAGCCTGACGGCGGCGGCAATCCGGACCGGCGTCGTATTGAAATAGCAAGCGCCCAATCAGGCGCCAGTCAATCCGGAAGCTCAAAATGTTTCAAGTCAGCCTCGAACAGCCCGGCGACGGGCCCAACATCGAAAAACTATTGGATCAATCATTCGGATCCGAGCGTAAAGCCTTAACCGCCTATTGCCTGCGCGAGGATGCCCAGGCCCTGCCCGAATTATCCTTCGTCATGCGCGGCGCCGCGTTTCTGTGCGCCACCATCCGCTTTTGGCCGGTGCTGATCGATGGCCAATTTAGCACCCTGTTGTTGGGTCCCCTGGCGGTGGGACAGGCTTGGCGGGGCCAAGGGTTTAGCAAGATACTGCTGCGCCACAGCCTGGCCCGGGCCAAGGCTCTGGGCCATGCATCGGTGCTGGTGATCGGTGACCCGGAATTCTATCAGCCGTTTGGTTTTTCCTCGGATCTAACCAATGCCCTGCTGCTACCAAAAACAGTCGAAGGCGGCCGTTTTCAGGCTTGCGAGCTGGTCCCTGGTGCCCTGGATGGGATTGCCGGGGCGGTCACTCCGGCAATCCAGCCTTCCCAAGGCCGTCAAGATACAGCGCCATCTGCTCCGGGCTCTTGATGTAAAACAGCTTTGCCTGGGCATAGCTGCGGGAAAATCCGGGCTGAATATTCAGCAATGCCGCCACCGCCGCCGCGCAGTCTTCCGTCCGGCCCAGCTGTCCCAGGGCGGCGGCGCGGTGCGCATGGGCCCAATACTGGCAATTCGGCAGGCGGATCGCCTTTTGCGCCCAGGCAACCGTCTCCTCGTAGTCCCGGGCAAAATAGTGGGCCAGGGAACGATAGGTGTAAAAGGCCCACAATTGTGGATCATTGGGACTGAGTTGTATGGCGCGTTCGAATTTTTCTATAGAGGCATCAAGCTGGCCTTCATAAGCCAGACTGTCGCCCAGGCCGCAATGGGCCACCGCCAGGCCCGGATTTTGTTCCAGCGCCGTGGTCAGGTTGGCCAGAGCCTCGCCATATTCGCAGCGCGCCAGATGCACCCGGCCCAATACCATATGAAACACCGCGTTCTGATCATCGATCGCGACGGCTTTTCGCGCCGCGTCCAAAGCGGCATCCAGGGCCTCCGCGCTGGGGTCCGCATCGAAGTAGACCATGGAGAGGATTCGCGCGAAGGACCACCAGGCATAGGCGGCGCCAAATCCAGGATCCAGCTCGATACAGCGCAGAAACTGCGTCTGGGCGTCGAGATTATCCGCCGCCGTGAATTTATAAAAACCCGCGAAGCCAAGGTGATAGCAGCTCCAGGCATCCAGATTTTCAGTTGACCGGCGCAGCACACGGCTGCGTTCTTCGGCCCCCACTACTGGTTCAATCCGGGCCGCGATGGTCTCGGTAATCTCGTCCTGCACGGCGAAAATGTCGGCCAGTTCACGGTCATAGCGTTCCGACCAGATATGTTCCCGGCTGGCCGCATCCAGCAATTGCGCCGTGATGCGTACCCTGTCGCCCGCCTTGCGGATGCTGCCCTCGACCAGATAGTCGACGGCGAAGCGGTTGGCTTCACCATTCGGCGCGGGTACCGAGGCCTCGAAATCCGTGGAGGCATGGTGGGCAATCACCGAAAGCCAGCGGTTCCGCGCCAGGGCGGCGACGATATCCGCCGTGATGCCGGAGGCGAAGAACTCCTGATCCGGCTCCACACTGAGGGAGACAAAAGGGCGCACGGTGATCCGTGGTTTGTGGGCCTGTCCCGGCAGGGCGTTGATCACGGCCGAAGCGCTTTTCGGTGCCGCGACGGCCGCGTGATCGGCAATGTCGGCATCGGCCCCGGCCGAATTGATCTGCTCGTACAGCGCCTGAATGCGCGCGCCCGGCTCCACCTGCAATTCCTGGCGCAATACTTTCGCACAGGCGCGATATTGCTGGATGGCGGCGCCCGGCTCACCAGCCTGAAGATGCGCCTGCATCAAGGCCAGGTGGGAGCGTTCGTTCAAGGGGTCAAAGGCCAGGGTTTGCTGGGCCAACTGGATGGTTGCCTTGATATCGCTCGGGCTCAACGCCATGCTTGCCAGGCGGTCCAGGATACCGACGGCGGCCTCGTTATAACGGATCCGCTCGGCCCGCAGCCATTCATCGAAGGCGCCTTGCTGGGCCTTCATGTCCGCCAGCAAAGGGCCATCATAAAGCCTTGCCGTCGCCACCAACTGCGCTGGTTGCACCGGCGTTTCGGAGGCCGCCAGATTGGCCAGTTGCGACAATGTCAGGGCATCGACCTGTACCCCCTCGCGCTCCAGCCAGACATGGTTGCGGTCCGCCCGCAGGGGGCCGTCATCACCACCCAGGGCCTTGCGCAGCCGCGAAATGCACTCGCGCAGGCTTTGGCGGGCCTGATCCTCGAAGCGCTCGCCCCACAGCAGCGCCATCAGGTCTTCCCGGCTGGAAGGACGCTCCGGGTTGAGGCACAGATAAACCAGCAGCGCCTGGCGCTTCTTGCCGGTTACCGGCAATGTGGCGGCGGCCTCGTCCGATACGGTCAAACGCCCGAAAACCTTGATGGAAAGTGTCTTCATAAGCCCAATTTTTAGCATTAATCCAATGTGGGCAATATCTCACAGTTTTTTAACGCTCAACAGCCCCTGCCTTGACGATGGCACAACAGGGCTGTGCGAATGTCCAGCATCACGGGCGACATACAGCCCAATCTTAGAGGGAATTAACAATGAGCACTGACATACTTGTCGATGCCGACGCCCTGCGGGAAGATGTGAAGGATAAGTACCGGGATGTCGCACTCGACCCCCATGGAGAGTTTCATTTCCATACGGGCCGTCCGCTGGCAAAACGCCTGGGCTATGACGATACGGTGGTCGGGGCCATGCCCGACGCCGCGGTCGAATCCTTTGCAGGCGTTGGCAACCCCTTTTCACTGCGTTCCTTGCAGGCCGGCGAGCGCGTCGTCGACCTTGGTTCGGGCGCCGGTTTTGACTGTTTCATCGCGGCACAACAGGTTGGCGCCGAGGGCCATGTCATCGGCGTCGATATGACGCCTGAAATGCTGGCTAAATCCCGCGCCACGGCCCAGGCCATGGACCTGCCACAGGTTGAATTCCGCGAAGGTCTGCTGGAGGAACTGCCGGTGGAGGATGGCCAGGCGGATGTGGTCATCGCCAATGGCGTGATCAATCTGTGTTCGGACAAGCGGCGGGTTTTTGCCGAGGTCTGGCGTGTGTTGAGGCCTGGCGGGGTGCTGCAATTCGCCGATATCGCCAATGGCCAGCCGGTGCCGGAGGCCGCCGTCAACAACATTGATTTGTGGACTGCTTGAATCGCTGGTGGCATGCCGTGTGCAGGCTGGCAGAAGATGATGTTGGACGCAGGCTTCAAGAACGGCCAGATGGGCCCGCCCGTGGACACATTTGGTGGCGCGGGGGGTGAACCCAACGCACGCCGGTTCGAGGTTTTCGGTTACGCCTTCATGGCGCAAAAGCCGCTATAGACCCGACTAGCAAAATCGGCCCGTCAGCCTCAACCTCTCATGCGGCTGACGGGCCGTTTCATTTTCTCAGACAGGCTCCAACGGCGCATTCAATTCAGTGTCGGCGACAATGATACCGCCACGGTTGCCGATTTCGATGCTGCCGTAACGCTGGGCATAAACCTCCGGCAGGGGCCGGGCGCCGGGCACGGCCAGCCATAGCCGCAGCAGATGGCGGCGGCGGGCCAGATCGCCCCATTCCTCATAGGCGGTGCGGTCGTGCAGCAGGGTATGGTTGTGAACGAACAGCAAATCGCCCGGCTGTAGCGAGAATTCCAGATTCAGGGCCGGGTCGTCAGCCAGGGCATCGAGCATATCCAGGGCTTCGATCTGGGCCTCGGTCAGCGGCGGCACGCCGTCCAGTCGTGGCGCCGAGCGCACGTAATGCGGCGCATAGAGCGCTGAAAGATGACCCGCATGGGCATTGAAAACAGGAATTTCAAAATACCCCCGGCCATCCGCCGTGATTTCACCGCGCCGGTCCGTGGCCATGGGTTCGAACAGCAGTTTGGCCAGATCGGGACGGCGCTCGCGCATTTCATTGTAAATGGTCATGGAACTGACCAGACCGGACTGTCCGCCCGACTTGGCGCCGCGCAAACACATCAAGCCGACGATATCGCAGGAATCAGTGTGATAATTCTGCCGCTCCGTAGTCTGGTAGATGCGCACCGAGGCATCAGTGGTGGAAAGGCCAAGATCGCAGACATGGCCCAAAATATGCCCCTTGCCATTCTGCGAACGCGCCCGGCCCATATGCGTGCCGATGCCATAAAACAGCGCGGCGGCCATTGCGATGTCGTCTGCATGGGAGGGCAGGCCCCGCAGGGCCACGAATCCACGTCCATGCAGGCATTCGCGAACCGCCTCGGCGATCAGCGGCGCGCTTTCAGGCAGTGGAAAATCCGCCTGGGTCATGGCCGCGATATCGCCGCCCCCGTCCAGGTAGGCGCGCGCCTGGGCTTCCATCTCGCCAACCTGCGCATCGTTCAAGTTGACCAGCCAATCGTTGGCGGCGGCCAGGTCCGGGCCATACCAGGCGGATGGCCCGGTAACTTTCGGCGGTAATTCCTCGATTTCCAAGATTTAAGTACTCCCATGGCGCGGCAGAGGTGCGGCGCATCGACAAATGTTGCAAATACTCTAGCTAATGTATACTGGCCGTCAAATCTCAATGACTATTCTGGAAGGGTAAGGCCATGAGCGTGGCAAGCAGTGAGGCAACGTCGGGCGTGATCGAGGAACTGCGGGCCTTGTTGGGCGACCGCCTTTCGACTGCCGAAGCCGTCCGCGACGCGCACGGCCATGACGAAAGCTGGCATCCGACCGAGGCGCCGGATGCGGTTGCCTTCGCGCAATCGACCGAGGAAGTCGCGGCAATCGTGAAAATCTGCCATGCCGCGGGCGTGCCGATCATCCCTTACGGCGCCGGCACCTCGGTCGAGGGACACATCCAGGCGACCCGAGGCGGCGTCTGCGTCGATGTGGGCGGCATGAACGAAGTGCTGGAGGTCCACGCCGAGGATCTCGACTGCACGGTGCAGCCAGGCGTACGACGCAAACAGTTGAACGATTATCTGCGCGACACCGGTCTGTTTTTCCCCATTGATCCCGGCGCCGATGCCTCTATCGGCGGTATGACGGGCACCAGGGCATCGGGCACCAACGCGGTGCGCTACGGCACCATGCGCGAGAATGTCATGTCCCTGACCGTGGTTCTGCCCGACGGCGAGATCATCCGCACGGCGCGGCGTTCGCGCAAATCATCCGCCGGCTATGATCTGACGCGGCTGTTCGTGGGTTCCGAAGGCACCCTGGGCATCATTACCGAGATAACCCTGCGCTTGTACGGCATACCGGAGAATATATCCTCCGCCGTGGTGCCATTCGAGACGTTGGAAGGCGCCGTCGACACCACCATCTGCACCATTCAATCCGGCATTCCCATTGCCCGTATCGAGCTGCTGGACGATGTCCAGATGGATGCCCTGAATAAATATTCCAAGATGGATCATCCGGTGAAACCGACACTGTTTCTGGAATTCCACGGCACCGATGCCGGCGTGGCCGAGCAGATCGCCATGGTCAAGGCCTTTGGCGAGGATTTCGGCGCCGGCGAGTTCCAATGGTCGGATCAGTTGGAGGACCGCAACCGCCTGTGGCAGGCTAGGCACGATGTGGCCTATGCCTGCAAGGCCCTGCGCCCCGGTTGCGAGATTTGGGCCACCGATGTCTGCGTGCCGCTGTCACGGCTGGCGGAATGCATCGCGGAAACCCGCAAGGACCTTGAAGGCGCCTCGATCCCCGCGCCGTTGTGCGGCCATGTGGGCGACGGCAATTTCCATCTCGCCTTTGTCCTGGATCCCAATGTGCCGGCGGAGATGCAGGAGGCCCAGGACCTGAACGAACGCTTGGTCAACCGGGCCCTGGCCATGGACGGCACCTGCACCGGCGAACATGGCGTCGGTCTGGGCAAGCAGAAATACATGCGGGCCGAACATGGCGATGCGATCAAGGTCATGCGTGCCGTCAAGGCGGCCATTGATCCCGACAACATCATGAACCCGGGCAAGATGCTGCCCCCACAGAACTGACGGCAAGGCACATGGATAAAGGCAACTTGGGGCCCCTGGGGCCGGTCAGCCGGCTGACCCTGGGCGGTGGCGGCCTGGGCCAGCTGTGGGGCCCGACCGACCGGGCGGAGTGCGTCGCCACTCTGCGGGCGGCGGTGGATGCGGGCATTGATTTGATCGACCTGGCCTACCGCTACGGCGAGGGCGAAGCCGAAGAGGTCTTCGGCGAAGCTTTCGGAGGCCGCCCGCCGGACGGCGTCCGCGTCACCTCGAAATGCCTGCTGGGCAATACACCGGCGGACCAGATTGAAGCCCGCCTGCGCCAATCGATCCATGACAGTCTGGCCCGCTTGCGGCTGGAACGCCTGGATCTGTTCTTTCTGCATTCCAACGTGGCGCCCGACGGCCACCCCATGCAACAGCATCCCGATGCCGGCGCGCGCATGACGGCGCAAAGCGATTTCGTCGCCGTGGTACGGCCCTGTTTCGAGGCCTTCGTCGCCGAAGGCCTGATCGGCGCCTGGGGCCTAACCGGCATCGGCCATCCCGACGCCATTATCGAATTGTTGAGCGATAGGCCGGCGCCGGCGGTGGTGCAATGCATCGCCAATGCCATGGATTCTCCCGGCGCCCTGAAGTTTTATGACGAACCAGCCCGGCCCCGCGATGTGATCGCGGCGGCGCAGGCAAACGGCATCGGCGTGATGGGTATTCGCGCGGTCCAGGCCGGCGCCTTGACCGACGCCATCGACCGTGACCTGCCCCCTGATCACGGCGAGGTTCGTGATTACAATCGGGCCGGTGCTTATCGCGCCCTGGCGGCGGAACTTGGCATGTCGGCGGCAACTCTGGGCCATCGTTACGCGCTGTCCATGGACGGTGTGGACACGGTGGTGCTGGGCGTGAAAAACCGCGCGGAACTGGCCGAATGCGTGACGGCGGCCGACGCCGGCCCCTTGCCCGATGAGATCATGGCGCGGGTGGACGGCTGTTTTACGGACAATACCAACTAGGATGAAGAAAAACGTGAGCACGGTCGATACAAACAACACGGACGAAAGCGTCATCCCTGCCAAGGCGATCGTGCTGGTCGATGAACATGACCAGCAGGTTGGCCTTTGCGAAAAGCTGGAGGCCCATCGTCAAGGCCTGCTGCATCGGGCATTTTCGGTCATCATCAAGAATGATGCCGGGCAAATCCTTTTGCAGCAACGGGCGGCGGGCAAGTATCACTCGCCGGGCCTGTGGGCCAATGCCTGCTGCGGCCATCCCGGCGAAGGGGATGACGTGGGCCAGGCGGCGCGGCGGCGACTGGGCGAGGAAATGGGTTTTGAGACCGATCTATATCCCGGCCGGCAACACAGCTATTGCGCCGATGTGGGCGGCGGTTTGATCGAAAATGAATTCGTGCATGTCTTCTTCGGCTGTTTCAACGGCACCATCATGGCCAATGCGGACGAGGCGGCCGATTACCGTTGGCTCGACGCCGATGCCCTGCTGGCCGACGTAGCCGCCAATCCGGACAGTTATAGCACCTGGTTTCGCGACTATCTAACTCATTTCGGTGACGAAATTATCGCCTGGAAACCGGATACGTAAGTCGTTCACAGACCCAAAACCTGCTTGGCGACGATGTTGCGCTGAATTTCGTTCGAGCCGCCATAAATCGACGAGGCTCGGAAATTGAGAAATTTCGGCACCGCCGGCACCGCATGGCCGGGGCCGATGGGTTCGATATTGTTGCCGGGCACGCGGGCTTCGGGCTGATAGGCCGCGCCGTAGTAGTGCACTGCCTCGACCATCAGTTCCGTTACCCATTGGTTGGTTTCCGAGCCCAGAACTTTCATGATCGAACTGGCCGGGCCGGGCCTGCCGCGCTGGACAATTTCGGCGATGGTACGGTGTTCGGTGTATTCCGCCGCCTGCTGCTTGATCTCCGCCGCCGCGACTTTCAGGGCAAAAGCCGGGTCGTCGCTTAAGACGCCGCCGGCCATCGGTTCGGCGTCAGCGATGTCATGCAACTTGTCCAGGGACGCGTCGACCATGGCGGCGTAGGCACTGCCGCCGCGTTCGAATTCCAGCAGATACTTGGCCACGGTCCAGCCATCATTCTCCTCGCCCAGGCGATTTGCCACCGGCACCCGCACATCGTCGAAGAAAACCTGATTGACCTCGTGATCGCCGGCCAGGGTGAGGATCGGCTCCACCTTGATGCCCGGATCATCCATTTCGAAGAGCAGGAAGCTGATACCTTCCTGACGCTTCTCCGTATCCGCCGTACGCACCAGACAAAAGATCTGGTCGGCATGCTGGGCGCCGGTGGTCCAGATTTTCGAACCGTTGATGACATATTCATTGCCGTCGCGGACCGCCCGCGTCTGCAGCGAGGCCAGGTCCGAGCCCGAGCCCGGCTCGGAATAGCCCTGACACCAGATATCCTCGCCCGAGAGGATTCTTGGCAGGTAGTGCGCTTTCTGCTCGTCCGTACCGAACTGCATGATCACCGGGGCAACCAGGGTCAGCCCCATGAGATAGACGGTCGGCGTGCCTGCCTTGCCGGCCTCGGAATCATAAATATAGCGCTGCATGGGCGTCCAGCCGGTGCCCCCGTATTCCGCCGGCCAGTTGGGCGCACTCCAACCCTGCTCATACAGAATCTTGTACCAACGCTGGCTGATATCAAATTCCGCGAAGACGCCGGAATTCAACCGCGTGGCATCGCGCAGGTCATCGGTCAGCTTCTCGTCCAGAAAGGCCCGCACTTCGTCGCGGAAAGCCAGGTCCTCGGCGCTCATTTCAAGATGCATTGATTTAATCCGCCATTAAAGGCCCAGAACCAGCTTGGCCATGATGTTGCGTTGTACTTCCGAGGAACCGGCATAGATCGTGGCGGCGCGGAAGTTCAGGTATTTCGGCACCACCGGCACGGATTTCGCCGGGCCGATGGGTTCCACATTGTTGCCGGGCACGCGGGCCTCGGGCTGATAGGGCGCGGCGTAATATTGCGTCGCTTCCACCGCCAGCTCGGAAATCAGCTGATTGTTCTCGGAACCCAGCACCTTCATGATCGAACTGGCCGGGCCCGGGCGCCCGCGCTGGGCGATATCGGACATAATGTGATGCTCGGTCGCCTGCACCGCCATCTGGCGCACTTCCAAGGCGGCCATTTTGGCGGCAAAGGCATCATCGTCAATCAGACGGCCGCCACCCACCTGTTCGTCCTCGGCAATGGCGCGCAGCTTGTCCAGGGCGGCTTCCAACACCGTGGCATAGGCGGCGCCGCCGCGTTCGAACTCCAGCAGATACTTGGCCACGGTCCAGCCGTCATTCTCCGGCCCGATGCGGTTGGCGATGGGCACGCGCACATCGTCGAGGAATACCTGATTGACCTCGTGGTCGCCGGCCAGGCTGATAATCGGTTCGATCTTGATGCCAGGTGTGTTCATGTCGATCAGAATGAAGGAAATGCCTTCCTGGGGTTTGCCTTCCGTCGAGGTGCGGACGAGGCAGAACATGCGCGTGGCGTGCTGCGCGCCGGTGGTCCAAAGCTTGGTGCCGTTGACCACATAATCGTCGCCATCGACGATCGCTCTGGTCTGCAACGACGCCAGGTCGGAGCCCGAGCCGGGCTCGGAATAACCCTGGCACCAGACATCCTCGCCGGAGCGGATGCGGGGCAGGTAGAAATTCTTTTGCTCGTCGGTGCCGAACTTCATCACCACCGGCCCGACCATGCGCAGACCCATGGAGAACAGACGCGGCGCGCCGGCGGCCCCGGCCTCGGAATCGTAGATATAGCGTTGCATGGGCGTCCAGCCGGTGCCGCCATGCTCTGTCGGCCAAGCCGGCGCGATCCAGCCTTGTTCATAAAGCGCCGTGTGCCAGCGCCGGCCAATCTCGAATTCCGCGAAAACGCCCGAGGTCAAATTCGAGGCCTCGCGCATATCTTCGGTCAGCTTGGCATCGAAAAACGCCCGCACTTCGTCGCGAAAGGCGGCATCCTCCGCCGTCATGGCCATATCCATCTTTACAAACTCCCAGTTAACCGGTGCCGGGCCGATGCTGCACCGCTGCCTCTAAATCGAAGGCCATGGTATAATACCAACTCCCGACGATAAAGAAGCATTCGATGACCGTAAGCCAGCACAACAAACCCGCATTGGGTATTTTTTTCGCCGTTCTGGGGATGACCTGCATCACCATCAACGACATGCTGATCAAGCTGTTGTCCGGCGACTATCCCTTGCATCAAGCGGTCTTCCTGCGTTCCGTCATCGGTATTGTCTTCAGCCTCGCCCTGGTGCAGCTGGAAGGCGGCTTCGGAATTCTGCGCACGGACAAGCCGTTGCTGCATCTGCTGCGCGGGCTGCTGATGGTGGTTGCCAATCTAGCGTTCTTCACCGCCTTGGCGGTGCTACCCCTGGCCGACACCACGGCGCTGTTCTTTGTCGCGCCCCTGTTCATCACGCTGCTGTCCATACCCATTCTGGGCGAAAAAGTCGGCATCCGGCGGATCAGCGCGGTCCTGGTGGGATTTGCCGGCGTCCTGGTGATGCAGCGTCCCTGGGCCTCGGAAGGGATCGGCACCGGCGAAAGGCTTGTCTTGCTGCTGCCGGTGCTGGCCGCCCTCACCTATGCCCTGTCCCAGATCATGGCGCGGCGTCTTGGCGCCACGACCAAGGCCTCGGCCCTGGCGGTCTATATTCAGGCCACATTTATACTGGGCAGTCTCGGTTTTTGGGCCGCCGCGGGCGATGGCCGCTATGCGGCGGGCATCGATAACGCCAGCATGCAGTTTTTGTTGCGGGCCTGGCGCTGGCCCCATGAAGGCGATGCTCTGCTGTTTCTGGCCCTGGGCGTATTGTCGGGCATCATCGGCTATTCCATATCGCAAGCCTACCGCCTGGCCCAGCCCGCCACGGTAGCGCCGTTCGAATATGTCGCCATGCCCCTGGCGGTGCTGTGGGGCTGGTTGATCTGGGACTATCTGCCCAGCGCGCTAGTGCTGCTTGGCATCACCTTGATCATGGGCGCGGGCCTTTATGTTTTCCTGCGCGAGAGGCAGCGCGGGCGGACCTGACAAGAAATCCATGCTCTCGGCGATGCAAATGCTATGATCGTGCTCCGGCGGCAAGATATCGTTCCGAATATCGCGGACCGCGTCATCGAGTTGGTAAAGGGTATGTCATGATCAAGTCACGTGTAACCGAGTTGCTGGGCATCGAGACGCCCATTATCGAAGGCGGCATGGCCATCGCCGGAAACGGCGAACTGGCGGCCGCGGTGTCCAATGGCGGCGGTTTGGGTGTGGTCTCGTCAAACCCGGGCTGGAGCAAACAAAGCGAGCGGACCGAGAACGTGCGCCAGCATCTGCGCCGGGCCAAGGCGCTGACCGACAAACCGCTTTGCGCCAATATGTCCCTGCAATTGATCGGCAAGAACCCGGAACGGCATCTGGAGATGCTGGTGGAGGAAGGCGTGAAGATCGTCGTCACCTCCGGCGGCAGCCCCGGCGTGCTGACCCAGACGGCCAAGGATTACGGCCTGACCGTCATGCATGTGGTCGCCAATGTGCGCCAGGCCAGGCGCTCGGAAGATTCGGGCGTCGATATTGTCGTCTGCGAAGGCTACGAGGCCGGCGGCATCGAAGGCGCGGACGAAGTTACCTCCATGGTCCTGATCCCCAGCGTGGTGGAGGCGGTTTCCATCCCCGTGGTCGGCGCGGGCGGCTTTGGCAGTGGCCGGGGCATGGTCGCAGCACTTGCCCTGGGCGCCGAAGGTATTCAAATGGGCAGCGCCTTTCTGGCTACCACGGAATGTCATGTGCACCAGAATTTCAAGCAGGCGATCGTCGAGGCCGACGATACCGGCACGGTGATGATCCAGCGCATGATTGGGCGCCTGTCCCGGGTCATCAAAACTCCGCGCGCATTGCAGTTCCAGGATATGGACAAACGCGGCGCGGCCGAGGAAATGCAGAAATTCATGGCCGCCACGCCGTCCGATGCCAATATGGAAGGCGCCCCGACCATGGATGCGCAATGGCATGGTCAAATGGGCGGCGACATGGAAAATGGCGAAGCCGCCGCCGGACAGTCAATTGCCTTCGTCCAGCAGATAAAGAGCGCCAGCGACGTCGTCCGCGACATCACGGCGGAGGCC
>CAYWYB010000097.1:0-15718 GCA_964462145.1 uncultured Rhodospirillaceae bacterium | reverse complement strand
CCCTCGCCCGTTTGTTATCTGTCTTGCTCGCCCTGCTCCCTTCCATGCCATCGCCCATCCACTGGCGGCGGATCTCGCGGCCCTTTTTATAGTTCTCGCTCTCGCTCATTGCCGTCTCCTCTGATTTTCGTGGCAAATCCGTATTTCGATATCGCTGCGCAACTATACATCAGGGCTGCCGGCCGTGTCTGGCGCCTGTGTCTGGCGCATGGCTGGGTTGTCATCTTGCCGCGCGCGGTGGAATCAATTCGGTGACATAGTGCGCCTCCAGACAAATGGGGACCTAACATCAGATGGCCAGGTTAAGCGCGATTTTTGCCGCCAGCAGCGGCAACGCCAAAGGTATTGCCTGGATGTTCCTGACCGGGGTGATCTTTGTCTTCGTCACCGGCGCGGTGCGTCATCTGGGCAGCAGCATGGACCCGTTGCAACTGGCATTTCTGCGCTATGCCATTGCCCTGATTTTCCTCTCGCCGGTGATCCTCCGCGAGATTAGAAACTACCGTCCTCGGACCCGGCGCTATGGCTTGCATGCCGCCCGCGGCGTTCTGCATGCCATCGGGGTCATGCTGTGGTTTTACGCCATGGCCCATATCCCGGTGGCCGAGGTTACGGCCCTGGGCTTCACAGCGCCGATCTTCGCCACCATCGGCGCCGCGCTGTTCCTGGGCGAAAAGCTGTATATGCGGCGGATCAGTGCCGTGATCATCGGCTTTGCCGGCACCCTGGTGATCCTGCGCCCCGGCGTGCAGGTGATCGAGCTGGGTGCCATCGCCCAGCTGTGCGCCGCACCGCTGTTTGCAGCCTCGCTGCTGATGTCCAAGAAATTGACCGAAACCGAACACAACGGCACCATCGTCGCGGTGATGGCCGTCTTCGTCACTCTGACCCTGTTGCCGCCCGCTTTATACGTCTGGCGCTCACCAACTGTTGAAGAGATGATCTGGCTGTTCGGGGTTGCCGGGCTGGCCACGTTGGGGCATTTGACCATGACCCAGGCCTTTCGCTGTGCCGAGATCACGGCCCTGCAGCCCATATCGTTTCTGCAATTGGTTTGGGCCACGCTGCTGGGCTTCTATGTTTTTGGCGAGGAGCCGGATCTGTGGACCTGGGTAGGCGGCGGCATCATTGTGACGTCCGCCACTTATATCGCCCACCGCGAAGCCCGGGCACGGCAGCGGACGAGAGTGGAGAGCGGCCAAGAGGGGTAGAGTGCATGAAACGGCGCCGATATCGCCAGTATCGCGTAGGTCTTGGCCTAATGCTTGCCTTGGCGGCCATTATTTGGCTGGCGGCGCCGTCTGGGTTCCGCTCGTTCGAGGCCCTGGCCGCGCCCAGCGCTGATCCATGGCCCCGCTGGCGGGCGGCCGATGCGAAAAATTCCACCCCCGTGGATTTCACGGCCTGGGATGGCCTGTTGCAACGCTATCTGGTGGCCGCGCCGGATGGCATTAATCTCTTCCGCTATGGCGCGGTCACGGATGCCGATAAGGCGGTCCTGGATCGTCTCGTCGTCCGCCTCGCCGCCTTGCCCATCAGCAGTTATAACCGGGATCAGCAGCGGGCCTATTGGGTCAATCTATACAACGCCGTCACGGTCAAGGTGGTACTGGCGCATTATCCCGTCGAGACCATCATGGACATCAACATTTCACCGGGTTTTTTCAGCTTTGGCCCCTGGGACAAGAAGCTGCTGCGGATCGAGGGCCAGGCGGTCAGCTTGAATGATATCGAACACCGCATTCTGCGTCCCCTCTGGACCGATCCCCGCATCCACTATGCACTCAACTGCGCCTCCATGGGCTGCCCCAATTTGGCGGCCATGGCTTATACGGCACAGGATATGGAGGCCCGCCTCGATGCCGCCGCGCGGCGCTTTATCAATCATCCCAGAGGCGTGCGCTTCGAGGATGGTGAACTGGTCGTTTCCAGCATTTACGATTGGTTCATCGCGGATTTCGGCGGTGACGAGGCCGGCGTTCTGGCTCACCTGCGCCAGTATGCAGAACCCGCGCTGGCGAAAAAGCTAGGCGACCATGGCCGCCTGGACAGCGCTACTTATGATTGGCGCCTTAACGATGCAAAATAGGACCGGGGCGCCAAATCAAGGCCGCATGCCGAAACTGACGGCCCCAGGCGTGCGCAGGGGCGCGGCCAAGTTGGCGAAATCGCACAATAGCGGCCGGGTTCGATGCGGTTCGATAATGCTTTCGATCCAGAAGACTTCCGCCGTGCGATAGGGCGAACGCAGGCGGTTCAGGCGCTCCTCGATTTCCTCCAGCTTGGCCTCAGGGTCATCGGCGGCATCCAGGTCGGCGCGATAGGCTGCTTCTATGCCGCCTTCCAGGGGCAGCGAGCCCCAGCGTGCCGTATACCAGGCATGGCGCACTGAGTAGCGGCCCACGGGCCGATGCGCGCCGCCGGCGACGCCAAAGGCATTGCGGATCAGAATGGTACACCAGGGCACGGAGGATTGGTTGATCGATGTCATGGCGCGCACGCCGTGGCGGATCGTGCCCGTGCGTTCCGCTTCACCACCAACCAGGAAACCGGGACAATCGGCCAGATAGACCACGGGCAAATGAAATGTCTCGGCCATATCCACGAAGCGGATGATTTTGTCGCAGGCATCCGCCGTCCAGGCGCCGCCATAAAAATGCGGATCGGATGCCATCAATGCCACCGGCCAGCCGTCCAGGCGGGCCAGACCCGTGATCATGGAGCGTCCGAACATCTTGCCCATTTCAAAGAACGAGCCCTGGTCCACCAATGCATCGATGATCTTGCGCATGCGGTAGACCTGGCGCGTGTTCTTCGGGACGATGCTGTCCAGCTTTTCGTCCTGGCGGTTCACATCGTCGAGCTGTTCGCCGCGCGGCGGCAGCTCATACACCGAGGGCGGCAGATAGGAAAGAAAGTGGCGGGCGCATTCAAACGCCTCTTCCTCGCTGTCGGCGGCATGGTCAACACCGCCGGCGGCGGTCTGAATGGCATGGCCGCCCAGTTCTTGCTTATCCAGATCCTCACCGATGTGTTTCACCACCGGCGGGCCGGCCACGAACATGGCACCGATATCCTTGACCAGTACGGAATAATGGCTGGCCGCCAGCCGGGCCGCGCCAAGGCCCGCGACGGAGCCCAGGCCCAGGCCCACCACCGGCACCGTGGCCATGTTCTGTGCCAGGATGTCAAAGCCCGAGGTGTTGCCAAGGCCGCCCGGCAGATTGGCTCGGCCCTTGGTTTCGATGGTCTTGACCGAACCGCCGCCGCCCGAACCTTCGATCAGGCGAATGACCGGCAGGCGCAGTTCGTTGGCCATGGTTTCGGGATACTTTGCCTTTTCCCATATCGTGGCGTCGGCCGAGCCGCCGCGCACAGTGAAATCATCGCCGGAAATAACCACCGGCCGGCCATCGACCTCTCCCCGCCCCATGACGCAGTTGGTTGGAGAATGAGAGGTGATATTGCCAGCCTCGTCATAGCCGTAGGCGCCGGCTAGGCCGCCGATCTCCTGAAAGCTGCCGGGATCAAGGATTGTATCAATCCGCTCCCGCACGGTCAGGCGGCCACCTTGATGCTGGCGCTCGATCTTGTCCGCACCGCCCAAATTTTGCGCCAGCGCCTCACGCCGCCGCAGCTCGTCTTTCTCACTCTGCCAGTCCATGACCACTCCCAAGGATTACCCAGGGACTAGTATAGACGGCTTTTTATATCGGTGCGCGGCACCTTGAAGGCTGGTTCAGTGCTTGGTGGAGCCATTTCCGCGCAACAGGCATTTCACCACGTCGCGTACGCCGCGCCAAAATTCGAGGCTGTCCGCCTTGCCGTGTTGTTCCAACTCCGCAATTCGGATGTCGGCCTGGTGCGATGCATCTTCTCCGAACCGGCGTACCAGGTTACGGGCGGCTGCGTCGATTTCTGACTTTTCACTCATTCAGGTCGCACCTATTCCCAAGTTAGTTGAGAGGATAGGATTCCGGCAAATGGCCGCCTTGACGACCGTCAAGCGGCATATTGGTTTTGACCATTGCTTTTATGCCGCAACTGTCTAATTTCATTTATTGGGTGACGGATTGGAACAGCCACGGCATGGGGGTTTCGGGTATTGTTTTGCCCATGGGGATGTATCGATGAGCGGCAAACTAAGTATCAGTTGTCATGACTGTCAGGCACGGCCTTCGTCGGAATGGTGCGCCCTGAAGGAAGATGAACTGACGCTGCTGAATAACGCCAAGGTGCAGAAATCGATCGAGGCTGGCAGCGCGCTTTTTCACCAAGGCCATGCCTGTGACGGCATCTATTGCCTGCAATTCGGATTGGTCGGCATCAGGCGGCTGGATTCGGCGGGAAACTCCTCTTTATTGCGCCTGTGCGGCCCTGGTGAAACCATCGGTTATCGCTCGTTTCTGCTCAAGTCAGAGCATCGCACGACGGCGGAAATCATGATGCCCAGCATTGTCTGTTTCATTAACCGCCAAACAGTCCGTGCCTTGTTGGAACGGAACCCGAATTTGGGCCTGCGCTTCCTGGATCATAACGTAAAAGACGCGGCTGAATTCGAGGAGCGTTATTTCGAAACCATAACCTTTACGGTGAAAGACAGGCTTCTAAACCTGCTTATGGTGCTTTACGAACGATTCGGGCGTCTGGACGAAAATGGCGAGCCCGTACTGGAATTACCGCTTTCGAGGCAGGATATCGCCGCTCTGATCGGCGCCTCGCCGGAGACTATCTCGCGCAGTATCACCAGGGTTCATGACGAAGGCCTGGTGCGCATCAAGGGTAGGCAGGTCATGCTGCGGAACATCGATGAACTGACGCGGCAAATGTCGGCTTCGTAGTCTGCCCACGCCTTTGCTCCGCCGCTACGGCGTCGTTGCCAAATCCAATGTCATGAAGACGCTGAAGGGATCCGCGCGATAGGAAGCAAAGGGGCCGCACGGCACGAAACCATATCCGGCATAAAGGCCCCGTGCCGGGGCGAAGGCATCCGCCGAACCGGTCTCCAGACTAAGGCGTTCATAAGAACGGGTTTGCGCCACATCGATCAGGTGCTGGACGATGCGCCCGGCGATCCCCCGGCCGCGATGGGCCTGGGCGGTATGCATGGACTTGATTTCGCCATGCTTGGCGTCCAGTTCCTTCAGCGCGCCACAGCCCAATAATTCCGCGTCATCCCAAATCGTCCAAAATGTTATTTCCGGAACGCGCAAGGCGTCGAGATCCAGGGCATGGATGCTCTCAGGCGGTGAGTGTTCGCCCATATGATCCAAATGCACCTGAAGAAGCGAGGCGATTTCCGGGCCCTGAAGACTATCTTCGCGTATCAGCATTGGGTCCGGATCCGGGCTCTTCATCATCAAAGAGGATGCGTTCCGCCGCACCGTCCAGGTCGTCGAACTGACCGGAGCGCAAGGCCCAGAGAAAGGCGCCCAGGCCCAACAGGCCCAAAAACAATGCCGCCGGGATCAGCACCAGCAACGATGTCATGAGCCCCTCCCACCGCGCAGGCGCAGGGCATTCAGGGTGACCAGCAGCGATGACGAAGACATGGCTATGGCGGCGAACAGTGGCGTTACAAGGCCGGCCAGAGCCAGCGGCACGGCCAGGAGGTTGTAGGCCAGCGCCAGTGAGAAATTCTGCAGGATCAGGCGCCGGACCCGCCGGGCCAGGTTTAGGGTCATGGCGACGGGAGCCAGACCTTCACCTTGAAAAACGAAATCAGCCGCCGCCTGGGCCACGTCCGCTGCCTGTACCGGGGATAGGGAGGCATGGGCGGCGGCCAGGGCGGGGGCATCGTTTAGACCATCGCCGATCATCGCCACCTTGCACCCCTCCGCCGCTAGGCCGCTCAGGTATGCCACTTTCTGATCCGGCCGGCAGTTGGCCCGCCAGCTTGTAATCCGCAAATACCGCGCTATAGGTTCCACCACCTCCGCCCGGTCTCCCGAGACGATTTCGATGCGCCAACCGGCCTTTTGTAATTGACCAACAACCGCCGCCGCATCGGCCTTGAGCTGATCCCGGAAAGCAAATCGCACCGGTGCCTGATCCGGTTGGCGGAACCACAGTTCGCTGTTGCCGTCTTTCGGGCCCATTTCGGCTACAGCGCACCAATCCCGGTTGCCCAGCCGTGCGCCGTCCAACTCCAACCCCATGCCAGGGTGTTCCTGAACCTGTAGCAGCGCCGGGACAGGCCCGGCGGCACGGACCAGAGCCTGGCACAGGGGATGCCGGCTGCCCGCTGCCAGGCTGGCCGCTTGCGCCAGAACCGGGGCCGGGATGGTATCGCCGTTGACCAGTTCGGGGCGGCCATGGGTCAAGGTGCCGGTCTTGTCGAAAATCAGCGTATCAACTTCCGCCAGGCGTTCGAAGCCGTCACCGGCCTTGACCAGAACGCCCCGGCGCATGGCCAGACCGGACGCCACCACCTGTACCACCGGCACCGCCAGGCCCAGGGCACAGGGGCAGGTGATGATCAATACCGCCACGGCGATCAACAGCGCGGGCTGCCAGGCCAGCCCCCCCAACAGCCACCAGCCCAGAAAACCGCCCAGCGCCAACAGATGCACCGTTGGGGCATAGATCCGCGCGGCCCGGTCGGCCAGGCGGACATAGGCCGCCTTGCCTTGTTCCGCCGCCGCCGTCAGACGCACGATTTCCGCCAACAGGGTATCATCGCCGGCGGCGGCGACTTCGATCTGTAGCGGATGGCTCAAATTCATCGTGCCCGCATGCAGCCAATCACCCAACTTGACCCCGCGCGGCTCGCTCTCCCCGCTGATCAGGCTGGCATCGACCTCGCCCTGGCCGAAACTGACCAGACCATCTACCGGCACCCGGTCGCCGGGTGCGACGCGTACCGTCATCCCGGCCCGCACCGCGCCGATGGGCAGGGCGCGAACCTTGCCGTCCGCCTCGACCACCTGGGCCGCGACCGCGCCAAGAAGCAGCAATTGCTCCGCCGCCGAGCGTGCCTTGCTGCGTGCCCGGCGGTCCAGATAGCGGCCGATCAACAGGAAGAACAGCAGACCGACGCAGGCGTCGAAATAGGCGTGTTGGCCATGGTTGATGGTTTCGTATAGCGAGGTCGCCGCCGCCAGCAGAACCGCCAGCGAGATTGGCACATCCATGTTCATCATGCCCTGGCGCAATGCGGTAAGGGCGGACCGGAAGAATGGCCGGCCCGCGTAGGCCACCGCCGGCAGGGCGATAAGGGCGGAAATCCAATGCAGCAGATCACGCAGGGCCGGACCCATGTCGCCGGATGCCGCGCCCGACCATATGGCGACCGACAACAACATGACATTGGCGGCGGCGAAACCGGCCACGGCCATGGCGCGCAGCAGGGCGCGGTCCTCGCTGGCGGCTTCATTGGCCAATAGCTCCGGATCGAACGGTACCAGGCGGTAACCCAGATCCGATACAGCACCCAGAAGATCAGCCGCTTCCGCCTGATCAGCCCGCCAATGCAAGGCCAGGCGCCTGGTCGTCAGGTTGACCCTGGCAGAGGTCACGGCATCTTTGTCCGCCAAGGTGTTTTCGATCCGTCGTACGCAGCCGCCGCAATGCAGGTTTTCCACCGCCAGATTAAGCGAGGCGATGCCCTGTCCATCGGTCCGGATATAGGCCTCCGCCTCGGGCGCTATTTCAGCCATAGCCGTTTCTCCCAGCGATAATCGCCCGCGTCCCCGACTCGCGCCAACAAGCGCAGATCCCATTGACCCAATGCGCCTGGCGCGGCGGTCGCACGATAGCTACCCATGCCCACGGCCTGAAAATCCAACGCCAGGTCCTCGCCTTCATGGGTGGGCCGGCGCAGTTGGCCCGACAATATTACGTTCTCCATGGGTTTGCCGTGGCGGTCCCTAACCGTGATTTCCAGAACAACATCCTCTCCCGGCTGCGAGGCGGTGGCGGTAATTTGCAGGCCTGTCGCTTTTTGTGCCCGGTCCTGGGCCAGGGTTTGGTTGTAGTTCAATCCCTTCACATAGGCGTTCTGCGTCGAGAGGCCACTGAAACTGTTCAGCGCGAAATAGATGAAAACGCCGTTGACCACGACGATCAGGGCAAAAAACCCCAATAGCATCATCAATACCTTACGCCCGGTCATTGTTTCGGCCCCCGAAAGACGGTGTCGTTTTCGGCGGTGGTGCCGTCAGTCAGATCCAGGATGCGCAGGTTAATATCCGTGGTCTCCGATTTCAGATTGCTCTTGGCCGTGGATATAAGCACCCGGAACGAGGCCAGCCGGTCCGCCTTGACCGTGAATAGCGCGGCTTCGTCGTCGCGGCCAATCACTTTCACCTGGGCGCTGGGCAAACCATCCAAAACCAAGCGGTAATTCCGGGTCTGATGCACCTTGTTGAGAATTTTCAGGGTATAGCCGTTACGGATGTCACCGTTGGATAGCGGCACGAACAGGGGGTTTCGGTCCCGCTGGACGTTCAGTTCCAGGGTAGGCCGGCTCAACAAAGCCGCCAACATGATAGCCCCAACGACCGCGATCAAGGCCCCGTAAACAATGGTCCTGGGGCGCAGCAAGCGTAGATCGCCGCGTTTCAATTCCTTGTCCGTATCCAGATTGGCCAGAATGTTGTAGCCGATCAGGCCGCGCGGCTTGCCGATCTTGTCCATGATGCCGTTGCAGGCATCCACGCACAGGGCACAGGAAATGCATTCCAACTGCATACCGTCGCGAATATCAATGCCCATGGGGCAAACCACGACGCATTGATTGCAGCTGACGCAATCGCCCAGGCCTGAGCGGCGCGTGCCTCTGCCTCTGGGCTCGCCCCGGTTCTTTTGATAGGAAATGATCAGGGATTCTTCGTCGATCATGGCGGATTGGATGCGCGGCCAGGGGCACATATATGTGCAAACCTGCTCCCGCGACATGCCGCCAAAGGTATAGGTCGTGGCGGTCAATACGGCGACGGTGACATAGGCGATTTCCTCGGCCTGCAAGGTGAACAAATCCACCAATAGGCTTGGTGCATCGGCGAAATAGAATACCCATGCACCCCCCGTCAGGGCCGCGACAACCAGCCAGGCGGCATGTTTGAGCACCCGCTTGGCAAGCTTGGACAGACTCCAGCCGGCTTTTTCCAGCCGCATGCGGGCATTGCGGTCACCCTCGATAAAGCGCTCGATAATCAGAAACAGATCGACCCAGACCGTCTGTGGGCAGGCATAACCGCACCAGACCCGGCCCGCGATCGAGGTAAAGAGGAACAGTGCCAGGGCGGCTATGACCAGAATCCCCGTAATGTAATAAATTTCCTGCGGCCAGATCTCGATAAAGAAGAAATAGAACCGTCGGGCGGGAATATCGATCAGAATGGCTTGACCCGGCGCTTCGGCGCCACGGTCCCAACGCAGCCAGGGGGCGAGATAATAAATCGCCAAGGTAATGGTCATGACCAGCCATTTCAGGCTGCGGAACGTCCCCCGTACCCGGCGCGGGTAGATTTTTTCCCGTTTCTTATAGAGCGCGCCGGTGACCCTGGTATTTAGGGCCTGAACTTCAACGGTCTCAACCGTTTCCACGCCCTCGATATTGTCGAGCGGTTTCTTTTCCGTGTTGATGTCAGGCGCCGTCTCCACGGCTCACTCCGTTATTCACCGCCGCCCAGGGAATGGACGTAGACGGCAAGTTGCTTGAGGCTGACGGCGTCCAAGCGGTCAACCCATGCCGGCATCATGCCGGACCGGCTGTTGGTGACGATATCGACCACCATCGCCTTGCCGCCTTCGTGCAGCCAGATGCCGTCGCTCAATTTTGGCGCGCCAAGCTCCTGATTGCCTTCGCCGCCCGCGCCGTGACAATCAACGCAATGTTCCTTGTACAGCGTCTTGCCGGGCAGGGTCTTGGCCAAATCCGGATTCTGGGACAAGGCCATGACGTAATCGGATACCGCGTCAACCTGTTGCGGGTTGAGGATCTCGTCGCGGCCAAAGGCCGGCATATCGTTGGCGCGGGTCTCATCATGCTCGGAACGGATACCGTATTGAATGGTGGCGAGGATCTGCTCCGGGCTGCCGCCCCACAGCCAATCGTCATCGTTCAGGTTGGGATAGCCGCTGGCGCCCGAGGCGCCGGAACCATGGCATTGCGAACAATTGACGGCATAGGCCGAGCGCCCGCCGGCCAGGGCAAATTCCAGCAATTCCGGATTGCCCTTGATTTCCGCCACGCTGGCCTTCGCCGTTCTGGCAATCAGCTCCGCCTGACCTGCCTTGACGGCGGCGATCTGGTCGGACAGCTGAGCCCGCTGTGAAATTCCCAGCACGCCGCGTGTATAGTCTGTTAGCAAGGGCCAGGCCGGCATGGCGATCCAGTAACCGATTGCCCAAATAATGGTGATGTAAAACGTCCACAGCCACCATCTGGGCAACGGCGAATTCAACTCGCGTATGCCGTCCCAGTCATGGCCGGTGGTCTCGATGCCGCTAACTTCATCGATTTGCTTGTCACTCATGTGATCAATCCTCCCGCAACGGAATTTTCGCCGCGTCGTCAAAACGCCGCCGGTTGCCGGGCCACAGGGCGTAGATCAGCATGCCAACAAACAACAACACCAGATAAATCAGGCCATAGGTCTGGGCGAATTCATAAGCTTCCGAATAGGTCATCAAATCCTCCCTTCCTAGCGCAGGTTCTCGCCTTCGGCCTTGTACGTGCCGAAGTCGACCAGGGTGCCCAGCATTTGCATGTAGGCCACCAATGCATCCAGTTCCGAGATCATCGCCGGATTGCCATCGAAGTCCCGTGCTTGTGCCTTTGGATAACGGGCCATCATGTCGTCCAGGTCATCACTGTCGGGATCAACCTGGGCCGCCAAGTCAGCCGCCGCGTTGGCGATCATATCGTCGCTATAGGGCACGCCAACGAATTGGTTGGCCTTCAGATGATCCGCGATGTCCGATGTTTTCAGGGCCGTGGTGGCCAGGAATGGGTAGCCGGGCATGACGGATTCGGGCACCACCGCGCGGGGATCGATCATGTGGGCTACATGCCATTCATCGGAATAGCGCCCGCCGACGCGGGCCAGATCCGGGCCCGTGCGTTTCGAGCCCCATTGGAAAGGATGGTCATACATGCTCTCCGCCGCCAGGCTGTAGTGGCCATAGCGTTCGGCCTCGTCCCGCAGGGGGCGTATCATCTGGCTGTGGCAATTGTAGCAGCCCTCGCGAATGTAGATGTCCCGCCCGGCCAGCTCCAACGGCGTATAGGGGCGCATACCCTCCACTTCCTCGATGGTGCTTTCCAGATAGAACAAAGGCGCCAGTTCGACGATGCCGCCGATCGCCACCGCGATCAGGATACCCACCGTAAGCACGATGGAGTTCTTCTCGAATACCGCGTGCTTGATCATGATACGGCTCCCGCGGTGCTGGTTGATCCAATAGGTGCCGCCTCAATCCGCAGATCGCCGCGCATGGTGCGCCACAAATTATAGGCCATGATCAGCGAGCCCAGGACGAACAGCAATCCACCGAGGGCACGGATGACATAGAAGGGATGCATCGCCTCCACCGTCTCGGCGAACGAATACTCCAAAAAGCCGAGCTGATCATAAGCACGCCACATCAGACCTTGCAGGATGCCCGACACCCACATCGCCGTGATGTAGAGCACGATGCCCAGGGTCGCGACCCAGAAATGCATGTTGACCAGTTTCAGGGAATACAGGCGCTGTCGCCCCCACATCACCGGCACGATGTGATAGAGCGCGCCGAAGGAGACGAAGGCGACCCAGCCCAAGGCGCCGGAATGCACATGCCCGATGGTCCAATCCGTATAATGGCTCAAGGCATTGACTTCCTTGATGGACATCAGCGGACCCTCGAAAGTACTCATGCCGTAGAAGGCGATGGAGACTACCATCATGCGCAACACGGGATCGGTGCGCAGCTTGTCCCAGGCCCCCGACAGGGTCATCAGGCCGTTGATCATGCCGCCCCACGACGGCATCCACAGCATGATGGAGAAGGTCATGCCCAGGGTCTGCGACCATTCCGGCAGGGCGGTGTAGTGCAGATGATGCGGTCCGGCCCAGATGTAGAGAAAGATCAAAGACCAGAAATGCACGATGGACAGGCGGTAGGAATAAACCGGCCGCTCCGCCCGCTTGGGCACATAGTAGTACATGATCGCCAGGAAACCGGCGGTCAGGAAAAAGCCCACGGCGTTGTGGCCGTACCACCACTGGGTCAGCGCGTCCTGTACCCCGCCCCAGACCACGTAAGAGCGGGTGCCCGTCCAGCTGACCGGAATGGCCAGATTGTTGATGATATGCAGCATCGCCACGGTGACGATGAAGGCCAGATAGAACCAGTTGGCGACATAGATATGCGGCTCCCGGCGTTTCCACAGGGTGCCCAGGAAGACCAGCAAGTAAACCACCCAGACAACGGTCAGCCACAGATCCACGTACCATTCCGGCTCGGCATATTCCTTTGACTGGGTAACGCCCAGGACGTAACCGGTCGCCGCCATGACAATGAACAGCTGATAGCCCCAAAAAACGAACCACGGCGCCCAGCCACCGGCCAGGCGGGCCTGACAGGTACGTTGCACCACATGGAACGAGGTCATCAGCAGGACGTTGCCGCCAAAGGCAAAAATCACGGCCGAGGTGTGCAGGGGCCGCAGCCGGCCAAAATTGGTCCAGGGCAGATCGAAATTCAGCCCGGGAAAGGCCAATTGCAGCGCTATAACCAGCCCTACTAGAAAGCCGACAACGCCCCAAAAGGTCGAGGCTATGGCACCGGCACGGATAATTCCGTCCTCGTAACCATCGGCGTTGCCAAGGTTGGCCCGCCGCCTGTGTAACAGAACGATGCCAACAACGAAGAACAGTGCCATCAGGCCGGCATGAAAACTCATCACGGCGTCACTGGCCTGTATGGCAAGTAACAGTGTCATCGCGGCGCCAAGCGCCAAAATCAACATGGATAGGATATGCATCAATGGTTCCCCACTAGTTGGATGCACCCGCGCACCAACCAATTACGTCCCACCTTGTAACCGCTCTATCTTAAATTTGCGATACCATTTTGTGTAATCTTGCTGTGGCAAACTGTCGCCGGTTCAACCATACGGAGTTTTCAATATTTACTATATTACCGGCTTGATTCGATGTTGATTCGGGTGCCGGAGAAATAGTTGACCCGCCAAGCCGATGGAATGTGGTATCGCAACCCGTTAGCGCTGTAGCATGCGCGCAGCTGAATTGCATAGGAGTTCACCGATCCATGAGCAGCGATAACCAGGAAAACTGGGACAAGGAAATCGCGGAAATCCATCAACGCCGTGAAATGGCCAAACAGCATGGCGGTCCGGAAGCCGTTGCCCGCCATCATGCCAAGGGGCGCATGACCCTGCGTGAGCGGATCGACGGCCTGATTGATCCCGGCTCCTTCAAGGAATCCGGCATGGGTGCCGGCGGCGCGGAAAAGGACGAGAACGGCAACCTGACCGGCTTCACGCCGAGCAATTTTATTCTCGGCTTTGCCCAGGTGGACGAACGCCCGATCATCGTCGGCGGCGAGGATTTTACCATTGGCGGCGGCTCCCCCACGGTCGCGGGCCTGCGCAAGAGCGTTTACACCGAAGAACTCGCCTGCCACTACAAAGTGCCCCTGGTGCGCCTGCACGAGGGCGGCGGCGGCTCGGTCCTGGGCGCGGCGGGCAAGAAGGGCCGGGGCGGCGGCGGGCCCGTGGGCTCCAGCGCCGCCGAACAGCCGCGCTTTAAATCGGTGGGCGAGGCCATGGCCATGGTGCCCGTCGCCTCGGCCGCCATGGGCCCGGTCGCGGGTCTGCCTGCCGCACGTTTGGTGGCCTCGCATTTTGTCACCATGAGCCGGGATACGGCGCAGATCCTGATTGCCGGCCCGGCGGTGGTAAAGCGCGCCCTGGGCTTTGACCTGACCAAGGAAGAGCTGGGCGGGGCCGATGTACATGCCGCCAATGGCGTGGTCGACGCGGTGGCCGCGAATGAGGCCGAGGCCCTGGATCAGATCCGCCAATTCCTTAGTTATATGCCGCAGAATGTGTGGGAACTGGCGCCCATCGTTAAAACCGGCGACCCGACCGACCGGGCGGAAGAGAAACTGGCGACGATCATTCCGCGCAACCGGCGCAAGGCCTTCAATATGCGAAAACTGATCGACCATGTGGTTGACCGGGATTCGTTTTTCGAGATGGGGCGCAAATTCGGACCTGGACAGATCACCGGCCTGGCCCGGATGGACGGGCAAAGCGTCGGCATTCTGTCCAACGATGGCCGTTTCTATGCCGGCGCCATGACATCCGAAGGGGCCCAGAAAGTCCGCCGCTTTATCGAGATCTGCGACACCTTTCATTTGCCCATGATCTCGTTGATCGACGAGCCGGGCTTCATGATCGGGCCGGAGGCGGAAAGCGGCGGCGCCATCCGTTATGGCACCTCCGCCGTGTTGGCGGCGGCGAATTATTCCGCGCCCTGGGCCTCGGTACTGGTGCGCAAGAACTATGGCGTGGCGGCGGCGGCCCATTACGGCCCAGACGGCTATGTCCTGGCCTGGCCCTCGGCCGAGATGGGCGCCCTGCCGTTGGAAGGCGGCGTCGCGGTGGCCTTTGGCCGCGAAATCGCCGCCGCCGAGGACCCGGAAGCTCGTCGCAAGGAGTTGGAGGATGAACTGGCGGCCCGGTTGTCGCCGTTCCCGCGTTCGGAATCCTACAGCTTCCATGAATTGATTGATCCGCGCGAAACCCGGCCCATGCTGTGTGATTGGATCAAGTTGGTGCAGCCCCTGTTGCCGCAGCTGCTGGGGCCACGGCATTTCGGTATCCGTCCCTAACGCTTATGCGAGGAAAGGAACTACGTCTGGCCCTGGTCTGTTACGGCGGCGTTTCGCTTGCCGTCTACATGCATGGGGTCAGCAAGGAAATCCTGAAGCTGGTGCGCGCCTCGGCGGATCACAAGGCCGGCGTGGCGGCCGGCGGGCGCGCCGCCAACAGCGATTTCACGGATACCGAGGCGGTCTATCTGGATCTGCTGCACGATATTGGCCGGCATCTGGACCTGCATGTGGTCGTGGACGTTATCGCGGGCGCCTCCGCCGGCGGTATCAATGGCATCCTGCTGGCCCGTGCGCTGGCGCTTGATCTGGCCGTCGATCCGTTGCGCGATATGTGGCTGGACGGGGCGGATGTGGCAAGATTACTGGCGCCGGACCGCCGCGCGTCCATGTGGAGCAAATGGATCCTGCGTCCGGTTCTGCGCTGGGGCCTGGCGCAACGCAAGATCGCCCGCTTGGCACCGGATCAGGAGATGCGGGAAAAGCTATCCCTGTTTATCCGCTCGCGCTGGTTTCGCCCGCCCTTTGGCGGCAATGCCCTGTGCGAGGCGCTCTACGACGCCATGACCGCGATGGCATCCAATCGGGGTGATGGGGGAGGCCGTCCGGGCGGGTCCCTGACGCCGCCGGGGCAGTGGTTGGATCTATATGTCACTTTGACCGACTTTTTTGGCTACAGCCAATCCATTCCCTTGCATGATCCGGCCCTGATTACCGAGCGGGAGCACCGCCATACCTTGCGTTTTCGCCACCGCTATTTTTCCGAGGGCGACATGACGACGGATTTCGACGCCGAGGATCTGCCGGCGCTTGTTTTTGCCGCGCGGGCGACCTCGTCTACGTCGCCTGGTCGAACACGCAGACGAAGCGC
>CAYWYB010000096.1:0-15785 GCA_964462145.1 uncultured Rhodospirillaceae bacterium | reverse complement strand
GCCCTGCCGCCGCCTGCTCGTGTTCCGGGCGCAGCCACAATTCGGGTTCAGGCGGTTGCTCCGCCAGGCCGAGAACACCCGCCACATGGCGTACCCGGTGCAGACTGACCGCATTGGGACGCAGAACCCGACGTTGCCCGGCCCATAGCAGCCAAGCCAACAACGAGGCGCGCAGATCGACCACCAAATCCCAACGCTGTCCGACCACCTGCCGCCACAAGCGGCGCCAATGCCCGGCCAGGGGCGCCTTTTCCATTACAACCACCCCGACCACGTTGGGCGCCAGCGCCAAAAGAGGTGCGGGAGCAGGTCCACAGGCGACGGTCACCTGGGCGGCCGGAAAGGCGCGCGCCAAATGGGCCAGCAGTCCGGTTGAGAGGACGGCATCGCCAAGGCGGTTATGCGAGATAAACAGGATTTTCATCGCCGCGGCGGCGGGTCCCTTTGGCTTGGTTTAAGGGGCGCGCATGAGGCCTTGCCAAGGCCGCATGACAAGGTGCATGTATAACCAGTGGGGTGCGAATGATGGAAGCAAATTATTGTCTATTACCTGGGCGCGGCGTGCTGCGCTTGTCAGGCGCGGATGCGCATTCGTTCCTGCAGGCGCTGATCACCCGCGATTTGGACAGTCTGTCGCCGGAACGGGCGGCCTATGGCGCGCTGCTGACGCCGCAGGGCAAGTATCTGTTTGATTTTTTCCTCTGCCTGCAAAGCGGCGATCTGTTGCTGGAGACAGAGGCCGGCCGCCTGGAAACTTTGGCCAAACGGTTGAACATGTACCGCCTGCGTGCCGATGTAACGATTGAAACCATGGCCTGGGAGGTTCACGCCGCTTTTGGTCCGGCCACAAACAGCGCGCTTGCTCTGGCCGGCCTTGGCGCCGCCAAGGCGTTCGGCGATGGCGTGGCCTTTCTGGACCCGCGCCTGGACGGCGCCGGGGCGCGGATCATCGCACCAAGCGGCCAGGCTGGACCGTTGTTGACGGCGGCGGGCTTAGCCCCAGCGGCGGCGGCGGATTACGATTATTTTCGCCTTGGCCTGGCCTTGCCCGACAGCAGCAAGGATCTGGTGGTGGACAAGTCCCTGATGCTGGAAAGCAATTTCGAGGCATTGCACGGCGTTGATTTCGACAAAGGCTGTTTCGTGGGCCAGGAATTGACCGCGCGCACGAAATACCGTGCCCTGGTGCGCAAGCGTCTGCTGCCGGTCCGGATCGACGGTCCCCTGCCCGATCCCGACACGCCCCTGATGGCGGGCGAGCGGGAGGTCGGCAACATGCGCTCCGGGCAGAATGACCGCGGACTGGCCCTGGTCAGATTGGACCGTCTGGCGGAGTCGGGCGGCCTGGAGCAGACTTTGAGCGCGGGGGAAGCGTCGGTAGCGCCGCGCCTGCCCGACTGGGCCGATTTCGAATTGCCGGAGGCGGAAGCATGACAATCCGCCACGAAGACGGCTTGATCCGCTGCGCCTGGTGCGGCGACAAGGACCCGGTCTATATCGCCTATCATGATCAGGAATGGGGCGTACCCGAATGGGACGACCGCGCCCTGTTCGAAAAATTGATCCTGGACGGTTTTCAGGCCGGCCTGTCCTGGATCACGATATTGCGCAAGCGGGACAATTTCCGCGCCGCCTTTGACGGCTTTGAACCCGAATTGATCGCCGCCTATGATGATGACAAGATCGAGGCCTTGATGGCCGATGCGGGCATCGTGCGCAACCGGGCAAAAATCATGGGCACCATCGCCGGCGCAAAACTGTGGCTGGATATCATGGGTGCGGGCAAGGGGGCGTTCGCCGACTATTTGTGGTCTTTCGTCGATGGCCGGCCCGTCGTGACCCGGGCGCGGGGGATGGGCGAAATACCCACCACCAGCCCCGAGGGTGATGCCATGTCGAAAGATCTGAAAAAGCGCGGCTTTAAATTCTGCGGCCCCACCATCTGTTATGCCTTCATGGAAGCGGTGGGCATGGCCAACGATCATGTGGTTGATTGCCACCGTCACGGCCAGGTCTGACGCAGCCGATGCAGCCGCGCGTTACCGCCGAATTGTGGGTCAAGTCGCATATCCGCAAGTGCGGTCTGCACGCCATTCCGGCCATGGTGGTGCGGCGCGGCGACAACACCGCCGGCGCCATATTCATCAAGGTCAATCACCTGGGCCCCGGCTGCATGGTGCTGGCGCCTGCCTCCTCCATGGACAGCAGCAATCTGGACGGTGGACGCAAGTGGCGCCGGGCCCTAGGCGACGGCCTGGTTCCGGAAACAGACGCCGATGCCTACATTGCCCGGCAGCTGAATATGGATCCTGATCTTTGGGTGCTGGAGATCGAGGACCGCGAAGGCCGCCACCTGTTGGAGGATATTCTGGATTGACCCAGGCTTTTCCCATTATCGATAGCCATCAGCATTTCTGGCGCCTGGGCCGGGGCAACTACCCCTGGCTGGAAGATGGCGACGCCGCACCTCACCGCTATGGCCCGGTGACGCCATTGCTGCGGGACTACCTGCCCGGCGACTATCGCCAGGACACGGCGGATTTCAATATCGTGGGCAGCGTGCATATGGAGGCGGAATGGCGCAGCGATGATCCAGTTGCCGAAACCCGCTGGCTGCATGATCTGGCCGAGGCCGAGGGACTGCCCAGCGCCATCATCGGCCAGGCCTGGTTCGCCCGCGACGATATCCACGACATCCTTGCCGGACACGCCGCCTTTCCCCTGGTCCGCGCGGTGCGGCAGAAACCCGCCGCCACACCCAGCCCGGAGCAAATGCAGACAGGGCTGCCCGGTTCCATGTCCGATCCGATCTGGCGGGCCGGCTATGGCCTGTTGGCCAAATTCGGCCTGCACTATGAATTGCAGACCCGCTATTGGCATCTGAGCGAGGCCGCCGCCCTGGCACGGGACTTCCCGGAGATCCCAATCGTCTTGAACCATGCCGGCGTGCCCGAAGATCGTTCGACGGCAGGTTTGAGCGCCTGGCGGGCCGGCATGGTGGAACTGGCCGAACAGCCGAATGTAAAGGTCAAGATATCCGGCATCGGCGAGGCCGGGCATGCCTGGAGCGTCGCGCGTCAACGAAGCGTGGTGCGCGACGTGATCCGCATCTTTGGCGTCGGGCGCTGCATGTTCGCCTCGAACTTTCCGGTCGACCGTATGGTCGGCGGCTTCGCCACCATCTTCAATGGTTTCCTGGAGATCACGGAAGATCTATCGGACAGCGACCGGCGCCAGCTGTTTCATGACAACGCCGCCGAAACCTATGGCCTTTAGTAAATGTGCTCTAACCCTCGACATCCCGAATATCGTTGTCCACGCCGGTACTGCCGTGGGTGACGCCGGATTTGCGCAGGATGGGGCTGTCCGGGCCATAACCCCATAAATTCGGCCCCGCCGCCGTGACGCCGCCGTCCACGACCATGTTCTGGCCGGTGACATACTCGGATTCGTCCGAAGCCAAATAGACTGCCATTGCCGCGATATCCTCGCCCGTTCCCAGGCGCGGCCACGGCACGATTCGCGTCGCCAATGCCTCGGCCTTTTCCGCGCGGCCGGCATGGAACAGCGGCGTCGTGATCACCCCCGGCGCAATAGCGTTGACGCGGATGCGATAGTTGGCCAGTTCGCCCGACACCGCGCAGGTCAGATTGGCCACCGCCGCCTTGGCCGCCGAATAAGCGTGCGGCCCGCCGCCACCGCCCAGACCGGCAACGGACGAGGTAGAAATGATACTGCCGCCCTCGCCCTGGTCCTGCATCACCCGGGCGGCATGTTTCATGCCCAGAAAGACGCTGCGCACCAGAACATTGAAGGTGAAATCCCATTCCTCGACCCTGGTTTCCGAAATCGGGCCGATGGCACCGCCGATGCCGGCATTGTTAAAGATGCAATCCAAGCGGCCAAACTTATCGCCGGCGCAAGTCACCAGGGCTTCAACATCGGTTTCCTCGGCCACATCCGTGACCATAAAGACGGCACGGTCGGCGGCACCTTGTTTTTCGATCTCCGCCATGGTCGCGGCGCCGGTCTCGGCGTTCAGATCGCCGATGACCACTTTGGCCCCCTCGGCCAGGAAGCGGTACACCGTGGCCTGTCCCATGCCGCTGGCCCCGCCCGTTATCACCGCCACCTTGTCCTGCAAACGCCCACTCATGTTACCAACCTTTCAAAACCGAACTAATCCAACTTCAAACCCAGCGCGCCGACCGCATGCGCCGTTATCGCGCCGCAATTGCCACAGGCCACATTCACCGCCGGAACGGATGCGCCCTCGACTTCCACACCGTCCCTGAAATTCTGCTGCAAAATAAACTTCGTAAAGCCGTCCAAGACGGTAAAGCTTAACTGGCCACAGCGGTGGCAAGGCTGCGTCGCACCCTTTTGCTGCAACAATTGTCCAACTCTGTTCGTATCCATGAATTGCCCTCCCTGTTCAGTTTTTCTTCTCCCAGCCGCCCGCTTCGGTCTGCTGCCAGTAGGTTAGCTCAAAGCCCTGGTCCAAATAAGCGCGCCAGCGTTGCCGGGCGGCGGCGACCATGGCCTCGTCCCGGCCATCGAACATGTCGATGATGCGGGCAAAGCCGTCCGTACTGGCCGGCGCGCGGCCATCGACGGCGACCAGCACGTCGGCGCCGTTGGGATTTTCATCTTCCGCCGTCAGAAAGATCGGCTGTTCCGACGCCTCGCCGTCACCGGCACTGCCATGGGGCAGCCAGGAACGCTCCTCATAGGTCCACAGGGCGCTGTTCAGATCCTCCACCCGCTGTTTCGAGCCGGCCAGGACGATGGTCCGATGGCCGCGTTCCAGGGCCTTTTCCAGCAGCTTTGGCAAGGCGCGCTCAAGCGGCCAATGCAGCAGATGGTAAAAGCCGACGTCGGTCATCGCGCCCAACCTGGTTTTATGCTATTTCCCGCCCTCGTAATGCTGCGCCACCAGATGATCCAACAGGCGCACGCCCCAACCGGTGCCGCCCTTTGGCACGGTCGGTTTGCCCTTGTCGGCCCAGGCCACGCCGGCGATATCCAGATGCGCCCAGGGCACCTTGTTGACAAAGCGCTGCATGAACTGCGCCGCGGTGATGGAGCCCGCGTCCCGGCCACCGATGTTTTTCATATCGGCGATGGCGCAGTTGATCTTCTTGTCATAGGCGGCGGAAAGCGGCAGACGCCAGACGCCTTCGTCCATGGCCTGGCCAGAATCGTACAACTGCTGCGCCAGCTTATCATTGTTGGAAAACAGGCCGGCGTTCTCGTGACCCAGGGCGATGATCATGGCCCCGGTCAGGGTCGCCAGATTGACCATGAATTGCGGCTTGAAGCGCTTTTGCGTGTACCAGAGCGCGTCGGCAAGAACCAGTCGGCCCTCGGCATCTGTATTCAGGATCTCGATGGTCTGGCCGGACATCGACGTCACGATGTCGCCGGGACGTTGCGCATTGCCGTCAGGCATGTTTTCTACCAGGCCGACAACGCCGATGGCATTGACCTTGGCCTTGCGCCCGGCCAGCGCCTTCATCAAGCCAACTACGGTGCCGGCGCCGCCCATGTCCCACTTCATCATTTCCATGCCCGGGCCGGGTTTCAGCGAGATGCCGCCGGTGTCAAAGGTCACGCCCTTGCCCACAAAGGCAACCGGCTGCGTCTTGGCGCCGGCGCCCTGCCAGCTCATCACCACCAGACGGCTTTCCCGGCGGCTGCCCTGGCCAACGCCCAGCAGGGCGCCCATGCCCAGCTTTTCCATGCGCGCCTCGTTCAGTACCTCGACCTTGACGCCCAGCTTGGACAGGGTCCTGCACTGCTTCGCCATACTGTCGGGATAGAGCACATTGGCCGGCTCGCTGACCAGATCGCGGGTCATGAAGACGCCGTCGGCGACCGCGTCCAGGGCCTTGAAATGCTTGCGCGCCGCCGCCGCGCCTTTGACCAGGACCGACAGTGATGTAACGCTGGGCTTGTCCTTGGCCTTCAGGGTGGTGCGGTATTTATCAAACCGATAGCTGGCCAGACGGGCGCCGTAGGCGATGGCCGCCGCGCCCATATCCAGCTTCACCTTGGCGCCGGGAATGGGATCGCAGGCTATGGCGATATTTTTCAGGCCGCAATTGCCCAGGCGCTGCCACGTGGTGCCGCCGAAATTCTCCACCGCCATCTGGTCGACTTTCTTGCCGTCACCCAGGCCGCCCAGCAATACCCGGTCGGCGCCGATACCGGCGGGGGCCAGCACATCAAGCCATTGCCCCTTGCCGCCCTCGAACCGCGAAGCCTTGATTGCCTTGGTAATCGCGCCCTTGGAGGCCTTGTCCAGGGCCTTGGCTGTGGCGAGCAATTTGCCGCCCTTCAGAACACCGACGACCAGGGCGCCTGATTTGGGTAATTTTGCTTCCGCGATGGTGATTTTCATGAACGTCCCCTAAATGTGCGGTACTTGAATGTGCGGTACTTGCATGCCGCCGCATCGACGCGGCGAATGAAAAAATTTAGCTGCACGTATCTTACGGCTGAACGCTCGCAGTGCAAGCCGCGCCAGAAAATCTATACGGGATATCCGTGCAAGAAAACATTCCTGGCGCGTTGCCTTCCAACCAAGCGCCGTGCAGGATATCGGTATTAGTATTTAGTACATGGAGGGCGGCATGCGTGAATTGCTCGAGGATCTGCAGCGGCGGCGGAACGACAGCCTGTTGCTGGGCGGCGAACGGCGGATCGAGAGGCAACGCACGGCTGGTAAGCTGACGGTGCGCGAACGGATTGATCTGCTGGTCGAGCCCGGCAGCTTCGAGGAAATCGGCCAATTGGCCTCCCACGCCCATACCCCGGTGCCCAAAGTCGCCGGCAAGCGCACCCCGGCCGATGGCGTGGTCACGGGCTTTGGCCGGGTCGATGGCCGCCTGGTTGGCGTCCTGTCCGAGGATTTCACCGTCTTGGGCGGTTCGGTCGGCACCAACAATCTGATCAAAAAGCGCAAGATGGTCGAGCTGGCCGGCCGCGACCAGGTGCCGCTGGTCTGGCTGTTCGACGGCGCCGGTGCGCGGACCGATGAATCGGTGGGCGAGGGCCTAGTGCCCATGCATCATTTCATGGAGATCGCCAAACTTTCAGGCACCGTGCCCCAGGTCTGCGCGGTAATGGGCCCGGTGGCGGGCGATTCCGCCCTGATCGCGGCGATGATGGAATTTATTGTCATGGTCAAGGACACCGCCATGCTGGCCGCCGGCGGCCCGCCATTGGTGGAAAGCGCGACCGGTGAAACCGTCGGCAAGGAGGAACTTGGCGGCGCCGATCTGCATTGCCGCATTTCCGGCGTTGGCGACAATCAAGCCGAGGATGATGCGGACGCGATCGCCCAGATCAAACGCTTCCTGTCGTATCTGCCTGGCAATGCCTATCAGTACCCGCCGGCCCTCCCCGGCGGCGGCAAATCAACGGACGGACCGGAAGCGCTGCGCGGGATCATCCCTGAGAACCGGCGCCGGCCGTACGATATGTACCGGGTAATCGATTTGATCGCCGACGATGACAGCTTTTTCGAGATCAAACCCGATTTCGCCAAGATGATGATCACCGGGTTCGCCCGCCTGAACGGCCAGGCGGTGGGCATCATCGCCAATCAGCCCAAGGTCATGTCCGGTGCCATCACCGCCGCCGCCGGCACCAAGCACCGGCATTTCATGGACCTGTGCAATGCCTATCACCTACCCATCATTTTTTTGATGGACACGCCGGGCGTCATGACCGGGCCGAAGTCGGAGCGGGAGGCGGCCCTGCGCGTCGGCATGACCATCGCGCATTCTTTCGCCTATGCCCAGGTGCCGCTGTTCACCGTGGTGCTGCACAAAGGCTTTGGCTATGGCGCCTGCGCCATGGGCGGATATGGTGCCGGCCAATCCTCGGTCCTGGCCTGGCCGACGGCGGACTTTAACGCCATTCCCCTGGAAAGCGGCATCAAGGCGGCCTATCGGGCCGATCTGGAAGCGGCGGAGGATCCAGCCGCCCTGCAGGCGGAGTTGGAAAGCAAATTCACCGATCTCTGCGGCGCCTTTCCCGCCGCCGAGCAGGTCAAGATCGACGACATCATCGACCCCGCCGAGACCCGGCCCCGCCTGATCGCCGCCCTGGACCGCGCCCTCATGCGCCGGCACAAGCCGGCCGGGCCGGTGCCGCGTTTTGGCGTTATGCCTTAGCTGCCTGGAGGACAAGCATAATGCGAGCGGCATTCTTCAATGAACATGGTGGCGTGGAAAACATTGCCATTGGCGATTTTCCCGATCCGGTCTGCGGCCCCGACGATGTGGTCATCAAGGTCAACGCGGTATCGCTGAACGGTTTTGATCCCATGATTCTGGGCGGTACGACGGGCCTGAAAACGCCCATGCCCATGGTGCCGGGCGGCGACTACGCCGGCGAAATCATTGAGGTAGGCGCCAATGTCGGCGGCGGCTGGGCCCTGGGTGACCGGGTTTGCCCGCATCCATTCGTGCTGGGCGAGGGCATGACCGGCGAGACGCGCCTGGGCGCGGCGGCGGAATTCGCCCGCATCCCGGCCAGCCAATTGCTTCGCACCCCCGACGGCGTTAGCGACGACGAGGCCGCCGCCCTGCCCATCGCCTACGGCACCGCCTATCGCATGATGTTGAACCGCGGCCTGGTCAAGGCCGGGGAAACGGTTCTGATCTTAAGCGCCACCGGCGGTGTTGGCACCGGTTGCCTGCAACTTGGGAAGAGCGCCGGCGCCACCGTTATCGTCACCGGCAGCGCCAAGTGGAAGCTGGATAAATTGCGGGAACTTGGCGCCGATCATGTCATCGATACCTCTGAAGAAGATCTGGTCACCGCCTGCCATGCTATCGCCGGCAAGCCGCGCATGGGCGCCATTGGCACCGGCAGCGGCGGGGTAGATGTGATCATCAACTACATTGGCGGCGAAACCTGGGCCCAATCCCTGCGCTGTCTGAAACCGAACGGGCGCATGCTGACCTGTGGCGCCACCGCCGGCTACGCGCCGCCCACGGACATCCGCTATATCTGGACCTACGAGCAGAACATCATTGGTTCCAACGGCTGGACGGCGGAGGAACAAGCAGCAGTGCTGGAAATGGTCGCCGCGAAAAAGCTGACGCCCGTTATTCATGCGGTTCGCCCCTTAGAGCAGATCGCGCCCTCCATTCAGGAACTGATTGACCGCGCCATTGTCGGCAAGACAATCATCCGACCCAACGATTGAAGCAGTAAACAGGTACCCACATGGGACGCAAGATTCTACTGATTACCACTGACCAGCAGCGCCACGATGCCCTTGGCTGTACCGGTGGCGTGGTAGCGCGGACGCCGGCCATCGACGCCCTGGCCAGCAGCGGCCTGAACTTTCGCCAGGCACGCAATCAGTGCACGGTATGTATGCCCGAACGCGCCACCATCCTGACCGGGCAATACATCGGCACTCATGGCGTCACCTCGAACGGCATTCCGTTGCCCGCCGATGCGCCCAATCTGGCGGCCTACCTGAACCAGCACGGCTATCGCACCGCGTTGCTGGGCAAGGCGCATTTCGAGCCGGCCTCGCACACGGATTATTTCGAGAACTGGGCCGCGACCAAGGGCGAAACCGGGCCCCACCGCGGTTTTGATCGCATGGAACTGTGCGGCCATACGGGCCGGGCCGGGCGCAGCCTGACCCATTATCCCCGCTGGCTGCGGGACACCTATCCCGACGAAGTCGAAGGTTTCCACGAATATACCTCACAGGGTGGGCCAAGCGGCCTGGGCGGCGGCGATACATTGGCGCCCCAGGTCTGGCACAATCCAGTGGCAAGAGAGCATTACCATACGGACTGGACCGCCGATCGGACCATCGCCTTTCTCGACAGCCTGGATGAGGACGAAGACTGGTTCGTCTGGATGAGCTTTCCAGATCCGCATCACCCCTGGGACCCGCCGCAAAGCGAGCTGCACCGCGTCAATTGGCGGGACCTGGATTTGCCAGCGGGCTATCCCGGATCACCCGAGCGGGTGGCCGATATCCTGGCACAAAAGCCGCGCCACTGGCTGGAATGGTACGAAGGGCGCGGTCAGTTCAATTTCGAGGTTCCCGCCGATCTGATCAACGCGCAATTGACAGCGGATCAGATCCGCGAGGTCAACGCCATGGTGCATATCTCGAACGAGTTGATTGACGAGGCCGTGGGGCGGGTCGTCAACCATATCGACAGCCTTGGCTGGGGCGGTGATACGGATGTCTTTTACACCACGGACCACGGCGAGTTTCAGGGTGATTTCGGCATGCTTTTCAAAGGCCCGTTTCATGTCGATGGCTTGATGCGGCTGCCATTCATCTGGCGCCCGGCGCCCAGCGCCGGCGTCGTCCCGGCGGTGATCGAGGCGCCTGTAGGGCATGTCGATCTGGCGCCGACCATTTGCCGCCTGGCGGGACTGGCCGTGCCCGATTGGATGCAGGGCGCGGCCCTGCCAACCACGCCCGAAAATACCGCTGGGCATGAACGCACCATCACGGAATGGCAGGATAGCTTCGATGGCAACGATATCACCATGCGCACCCTGTACCGCGACGGCCATGTTTGCACGGTCTACGAAAAGACCTCCTATTACGATGGCGATGATGTGGGCGAGCTGTACGATCTGGCCAATGACCCTCAGCAATGGCGCAATCTGTGGGACGATCCGGCCCGGCAATCGTTGAAGTCCGACCTGATCGCAGATCTTTATGATAACCTGCCCGAAGGCCGGGCCGAGCCTTTGGAAAAGGTGGCCCAAGTATAGGGTATAGAGGGATCCGACATGGAGCCACAGTTTCACCTGTCCATACCGGTTGACGATCTTGACCGGGCCAAGGCGTTTTACGTTGATATGCTGGGTTGCGCGTTGGGGCGCAAAGCCAGGGGCCGCTTCGATATTGATTTCTTCGGCCATCATGTGGTCGCGCATCTTGCCCCGGCTGAGGCCAGCAAGACACACGGCGTCATTGATTCCGATGGCGACACCGCCGCATTGCGCCATTTCGGCGTTATCCTGCCCCTGGAAGAATGGAAGGAAATGGAGCGGCTGCTGACCATTCGGCGGGCCGAATTCACCCTGTCGCCACGGCTGTCTTTCAAAGGCAAGCCGGCTGAACAACACATCATGATGCTGTCGGACGGCTGCGGCAATATTGTCGAGTTCAAGTCGCAGCCGCGCGATCAAGTCTTTGCGACGGATGCACCATAGGGTATTGGCAAATTTAATTGAATTGTCCGGTTGATTCTATTATTCCCCAGCCTTTCCCGCATGGGGCCTTCGCTGTATGGTTCACAACGTGCGCAGATTGCAAAAATATATCCTTCGGCAGTTGGCCGGACCGTTCGTTTTCTTCCTGTTATCGCTGACCGGCGTGATCTGGTTGACGCAATCCCTGCGCTTTGTCGACCTGATCATCAACAAAGGGCTTTCTGCCTCGTACTTCGGCCAGCTGACCCTTCTGATCCTGCCATCCGTACTGACCATCATCCTGCCCATCGCCCTGTTCGCGGCCGTTTTGTACGTCTACAACAATCTGGACGGAGACAGTGAAATCGTTGTCATGCGGGCCTCGGGCCTTGGCAATCTGTCCCTGGCGCGGCCGGCCCTGGTGCTGGCCTTGGTCACGACCCTGGTGGGCTATTTCCTCTCTCTCTACATGATGCCCACGGGCCAGCGCGCCTTCAAGGATATGAAGACATCGTTGCGCACCAATCTCTCGTACGTGCTGTTGCAGGAAGGTACCTTCAACACCATTGGCGACAGCCTGACGGTTTATATCCGGGCCCGGCAATCGGGCGGCGAGATGCTGGGCATATTGGTGCATGACAGCCGCGAAAAGCAGCGCCCCGTCACCATGATCGCCGAAAAGGGCGCCATGGTCCGCACCAAGGCAGGGCCCCGCTTTATCATGGTCAATGGCAACCGCCAGCAGATCGACCATGGCGCCGGGCAACTGTCGCTGCTGCAGTTCGACCGCTATGCCCTGGATCTGAGTCAGTTCGTGCAGCGCGACGAGGACCGCTGGCTGGAACCGGGCGAACGCTATCTGCACGAATTGTTCTGGCCCGGAAGCGGCGCCGACGATGTGGCCAATGCGGCCCGCATGCGGGCCGAGGGCCATGACCGTCTGGCTTCGCCCCTTTACAGCCTGGCCTTTGCCCTGATCGCACTGGCGGCAGTGTTATCTGGTGAGTTCAATCGCCGGGGCAGACGCTGGCGCATCGTCATGGCGGTAGCCTGCATCGCTCTGCTGCGGGCGGCGGGGCTGGGCCTGGTCGGCCTGTCAGCCAAGATCCCGGCCCTGATTCCGTTGTTGTATTTGAATATCATTCTGGCCATGGCGATCTGCCTTTATGCCCTGCTGAATGGCCGGCTTTGGCGGCGGCGGCGAAACGACCTGCCACAGACCGACGCGGGCCCGCTCTGATGCGCCTCTCCCCCACATTCTCCCTGTACCTGGGCCGGCAGTTTCTGCTCGGCATCGGGTTCGTGATGGGCGTTCTGCTGGCGTTGATATTCCTGATTGATGTGGTCGAGCTGTTGCGCCGTTCCGCCGGGCGTGAAGCGGCTGGCTTTGGCCTGATCCTGGGCATGGCAGCCCTGAACCTGCCATCCCTGGCGCAAAAGGTGCTACCGGTGGCGACCCTGTTTGGCGCCATCGTGACCTTTTCCCGTCTGACCCGCAGCCATGAATTGATCGTCGCCCGCGCCGCCGGCGTATCGGTTTGGCAATTCCTGGCGCCGGCCCTGGTCATCGCCCTGCTGCTGGGTACCTTCATGGTGACGCTTTTCAATCCCCTGGCCGCGATCATGTCCTCGCGTTATGAGCAATTGGAAGGGCGCTTTCTTGAAGGTCGGCAGAGCCTGCTGGCGGTCTCGGCCACGGGCCTGTGGCTGCGCCAGGCTGACGAATTCGGGCAATCGGTGATCCATGCCCGGCACGTTTCCTCCGCCGGTACGGAGCTGCGGGATGTCATCGTATTCCTGTACAAGGGCACGGATGAATTCACCGGGCGGATTGATGCCAAGGGGGCGATGTTGCTGGATGGCCGTTGGCGCCTGACCGACGCGCTGCTGACCCGTGCCGCCAGGCCGGCGCTACGCCTGCCGGAGTACGAGATCAAGACCACCCTGACCCTGGCCCAGATTCAGGAGGGCTTCGCCTCGCCCCAGACCCTGTCGTTCTGGTCTCTGCCCGGTTTTATCCGAACCCTGGAGCTGGCCGGATTTTCCGCCACCCGGCACCGTCTGCATTGGCACGCCATTTTGGCCACGCCGTTGCTGTTGGCGGCCATGATCCTGCTGGCCGCGACCTTTTCCCTGCGCCTGACCAGATCCGGGCATACCGGGCTGCTGCTGGGGGCGGGGGTGTTGACCGGTTTCCTGCTGTATTTCGTGTCGGACGTGGTGCATGCCTTTGGCATTGCCGGCAATCTGCCGGTTATTCTGGCCGCCTGGACGCCGACCGGGGTTTGCACCCTGTTGGGCCTGTCGTTATTGCTGCACCTGGAGGACGGTTAGCTTGATGGCTTGGCTGAACCGCGTATTGATATTTCCCATGCTGTTGACCTTGCTTTCGAGTTGGGCCTTGGCACAAAACGCGGCAAGACAGAGCGCGGGAAAAGTGGGCGAGGCGCCATTCCTGCTGTCGGCGGACGAGATGGTCCACGACAGCGAACTGGGTCTGGTTACCGCCAGGGGCAATGTGGAGATCAGCAGCGCCGGCCGGGTCTTGCTCGCCGATAGTGTCAGCTATAATCAACGGGACGGCGTGGTCACCGCTTCGGGAAACCTGACCCTGATGGAACCCAGCGGCGAGGTAATTTTCGCCGAACACCTGCAGTTGTCGGAAGACCTAACGCAAGGCTTTATCGAGAGCATCCGCATTCTGCTAACTGATAAATCCCGCTTTGCCGCCAACGGAGCCCGGCGCCATAACGCCAATCGCCTGGAAATGGCCAAGGCGGTCTATTCGCCGTGCGAGGTCTGCCGCGAAAACCCTGGGCGGGCGCCGTTGTGGCAGCTAAAAGCGGCGCGGGTGATCCATCACCGTGCCGCACACGAGATCGAATACCGTGATGCGTTGTTGGAGATCTACGGCGTGCCCATCGCCTATACGCCGTACTTTCGTCATGCCGATCCCCTGACGCCGCGCAAAAGCGGTTTCTTGGCACCGGAATTCGGCTCTTCCTCGGAATTGGGAACAACCATTCAAGTGCCGTATTTCTGGGCCATAGATGAGGCGAGGGATCTTACTTTCAAGCCAATCATTAGCACCGAGGAAGGTGTCGTGCTGGTCGGCGAATACCGGGCCCTGACAGCCAAGGGCGGCTATCAGGGCGAAGCCAGCCTGACCTATACGGACAAGCGAAATGACAACAACGAAAAACTGAACGACGAGGAATTCCGTGGCCATATCGACGCCTTGGGCCGTTTCGACATCGATGAAACCTGGCGCTGGGGTTTTGATCTGTCCCGGGCCACGGATGATACCTATCTGAACCGCTATGGTTTCGATGATGACGACACCTTGACGACCGATCTGTTCATCGAGGGATTCCGAGGCCGGAATTACATCGCCGCATCGACCTATGCCTTTCAGGGCCTGGAGGTCGAGGATGATCCCGGCACCACGCCCTATGTGGCGCCTCTATTGCAATATTCCGTGACGGTGGCGCCCGAACGTCTGCCGGGCCGCTTGTATTTCGATGCCTCCGCCGTCTCTCTTTACCGCGAGGACGGCTTTGACAGCCGGCGGCTCAGCACCCACGGCAGCTGGCAATTGCCCTTTTTCGGGCCCGCCGGCGATATCTATACGCTGACCACCAAACTTGACCTGGATCTTTATTGGTTGAATGGCTTTAGCGAACCCGGCCAGGCCGTCGCCACCTCCAACGACAACGGCCTGGAGGCGCGCCTGCATCCCTTGATGGCCCTGGAGTGGCGGTTTCCCTTCGTGCGCCGCGACGGCAGCGTACGACAGGTTATCGAGCCCGTGGCGCAATTGGTTCTCGCACCCTATGGCGGCAATCCAAAGGAAATTCCCAACGAAGACAGCCGCAGCCTGGAGTTCGATGACACCAATTTGTTCAGCCTGAACCGCTTTCCCGGCCATGACCGGGTCGAAAGCGGCCCCCGCGCCAATCTGGGTGTAAAGGCCTCGTTGTTCGGTGCTTCGGGCGGCTACACCACCTTGACCATGGGCCAGGTTTTCCGGGTTCGCGACGACGATACCTTCGCAGAGCAATCCGGTCTGGATGATCACCGTTCGGACTATGTCACGGCTTTGACCGTGGCGCCTTCGCCATTTTTCGACCTGACAAACAGACTTCGGCTGGACCGCAACAGCTTCTCGCTACGCCGTAATGAAGTCTATTTTTCCATCGGACCGAAATTTTTGCGCTTCAACACATCCTATCTTTCGCTTGAGCGGGAGCAAACCTCGGACGAGTTGGAGGCACGCGAGGAGTTGTACAACTCCCTGCGCTGGCAAATCAGCGAACGTTGGATTGCCACGGCGGAAAGCCGGCGTGATTTGCGCGACGATGGCGGTCAGATCCATGCAGGCGCCGGAGTGCAATATCTGGACGAATGCATTGGCTTTGGCATTACGGTGGAGCGGAATTTCACCCGCGACCGTGATGTCGAGCCCTCGACCTCGGTCAATTTCCGTTTTCTGCTGCAAAATCTGGGTTAGACCATTTTCTGTATTGAACTACCCACCCGCTCCCCCTTCCCCCAAGAGCTTTATGGCACCCACAGGGTACCATTAA
>CAYWYB010000095.1:0-15798 GCA_964462145.1 uncultured Rhodospirillaceae bacterium | reverse complement strand
ATCGAAAATTGCCCTAGCATGGCCGCGCGGTATCTGGTAATAAGTGCCCGCTAAACGGTTCCAGGATCATTTGGCTAACTGATCCTCGGTAGCTCAGTGGTAGAGCAGGCGGCTGTTAACCGCCTTGTCGCAAGTTCGAATCTTGCCCGGGGAGCCAATCACATCAAGGGCCTGGCCGTACACCGGCCAGGCCCTTTTTGCTTCGGGTTCTTCCTTTGGGCACCAGCGTGAATGGCCATAAACTGAAACCACGACTACATGACCCAGGCCGCGGCTGTCTTGACAGTTGGCCATGCCCTAAAGTCGGGCCGCGCAAGGAAGACCGGATAAATATATTTCGCGCCTCGCCAACCGCACCTCAGGCGGATACTAAATTACTCACCGCCCCCGGAATTCACGCTGATAATTCATCAATCTGGCCGCGCAGCGGAATCATTTCACGACAACACATGCACAAGGAGCAAGTTGTATAAGCTTGTGTGAAACACTGCCCATCAACAGGCCCTTGATCTCACCAAGGCCACGGCTCCCTATAAAGACCATGTCCGCGCCTTCCGATCCCGCCACGGCAACAATCCGGTCGGCGGGGTTCCCTTCCTCTACCCGGCTTGAGACCCGTTCCAGTCCGCTCTCTCGCACGCGCGCTTCGGCTTGCGTTGCGATCTGGTCACCGATCCGTCTGCCTTCGTGATAGCGGCCCGTCTCTTCTTCGACCGAAAAGCCTTCGGCTTTGGCAAATTCCGCAAGTCCGTCCGGCATTGGCTCGTATGGGACGACGTGGAGTACGATCAATTCAGCCCCGGAAGACTTGGCTAGGTCGGCCGCAAGATCCAACGCCTTCCAGCCATGGTCCGATCCGTCGATCGCCACTAGGAATTTCTTGTTCATCTGCATTCTCCCAATTTCGAACTGGGCAAATCCTTGCAACGGCCATCCGGCGGGCAGCGCTCCATAATGGACAACGTGAAAAGACATCACGCGCAGGCTGCTTGTACAGAGGCCCCTGGCCTTTTAACTGGGGTGCATGGTTTGCCTGCCCAATAGGCTAAAATGTCGCATGTGAAGGAGTTGATCAGCACCTAGAGGCGGTAAAGGCTGCCATTCAGAAAATCCCAAACACAACAAGGACTCGGCCACACACCACCGAAGCCATTTTTCTTGGCGAAACGTCCAAGCTTGGCCGGCTCTAAGCGGTCTGGTCTCCATCACCGCGCATGACAAGCCACAGACCGGCCAAGGCAACAACCAAGGCCACGGCGGCCACGGCCCACGACGCCGGTCCCATCATGATTACCGTTCCGCCGAACAGCAGATCATGCACATATGCGTAATGACCAATCAAAAGGCCAATCAAGGCCAACAGCAAACCAGTCTTCGGATTGAACATCTTCATTCCTCCTGATCCGTGCAACTACTCACACCTTATACATATCCACTAATTTGCATGAAAAAAGACCCTGCCCGGAGATAATCGCCGATTAGGCCACGAACCCGGCTTCGATCAATGGTTCCTCGTCAAGCACCCGTTGATAGGACATGCGCGAGAGATCGAGTGTCTGATAACCGCCATCAAGCAGTAATTCCGTCATGGCGCGGCCAATGGCGGGGCCTTTCTGCAAGCCGGCGCCGGTGAAGCCGGTGGCGACATAGAAATTGTCCAGGCCGCCGATGTATTTGCCGATAATGGTACAGCCGTCCATGCGGTTATAGGCGTAGTGCCCGGCCCAGCCGCGCTTGACCTGCAGGGCCTCGAAGGCGGGCACCCGGTGCGCAAGGTAGGGCCAGAACACATCGTCAAACATCTGGTGCTTGACCTCCCAATCGAAACCGAAGGGGACATTCCTGTCCGTTTGTCCGGCGGTGAAGCCGGCGCCTTCTTGGCGAAAGGTGACGCCGCTGGGGCTGTTGGTCAGGGGCATGGTTTCGATCTGGCCGCGGATATCAAAATAAAACGTATTCCGGCTCAACGGTTCCACCGGCACCTTCATGCCGACCATCTCGCTGATTTTCGGCCCCCAGGCACCGGCCACATTGACGATGATATCACCCGCCACCCGGGCGCCGGATTCCAGCACAACAGCCCGGGCCAGGCCGCCACTGACCTCGATATCGACGACCTTGTCCTCGATATATTCGACGCCCAGGCTGATCGCCTTGCGGCGAAAGCCCAGCACGGCGGCGTTGGGATCGATGAAGCCATCCTGAGGTCCGTGGATCGCCGCATCCACATCCGCCACGTTCAACGACGGAAAGCGCGCCGCCAGCCCCTCGCGGTCCAGCAAATCATTGGGCACGCCGCATGCGGTCTGAACGCGCCAGCTTTCCTCCGCCGCCGCCACCCCTTCGGCGCCGGAGACAAGATAAAGATAGCCGTGTTCGAGAAACTCGAAACTGCCCGGCTGGCCATCCACATCCATCAAACGGGCAAAGTCCTTGTAGACCTCGCGGCCATAGCGGGACATTTCGATATTCTCGGGCAGACCGTGCATCAGGCGCACGCCGCCCGAGGACCGCGGCGCCGCGGCCCATTCGTAGGTCGGGTCCGGCTCGATCACGCAAACATTGCCCGCACGTCCCGTCATCGCTAGGTGATAGGCAATGCTCGAGCCCATGATGCTGCCGCCGATAATGATGATATCCGCCATGGCTGTTCCCGGCCTTTCTGAAACTAACGTTGCGCCTACCGTAAAAGCTTATAGCAAGTTGAAATCGGCGTCCAAAGCCTAGCTGTCCCGCTTCAGGCCGGCTTGGCGGCGGCCTCGGCCTCCTTCACCAGGATCGGCACGCTGTCGGTCATGGTGTGCACGCCAATGGCGGTTACCAATTCCAACACCTCCATCAGCTCTTCCTTGCTGGCGCCGTGGCCGATGGCATTTCTGATATGCTGGCGCAGGCCGGGTTCGTAAAGATGCGTGGTCGCCGCATCGATGGCGATATAGACGAATTCCTTGACCTTTGGTTCAAGCGGGCCGGTCAGCCAGGGCACGGACGAAATTTTCAGATAGGCCTCGAAGAAATCCGGGCTAAGGCGCAAAAGACCATCCAGGAACGGGGCCCAATAGCCACGGTTCTTGGTAAAGGTCTCCTTCAGAGCGATTTGCCGGTCGTCCAGCGCTTCATCTTCCAATTTACCGGCGGCCTCCAACTCTTCCAGCAGGATCGGCACACCCACGGTACAGGAATGAATGCCCAGACTGGCGGTCAGCTGCAGCACCTCGAACAATTCATCCATCGTGGCACCGTGACGCAAGGCGTTCTGGATATGCACGCGGGTTCCGGCATTGTAGAGATGCGTGGTCGAGGCATCGGCGGCGATGTACATGAATTCCTTGACCTTCGGCTCCAACACGCCGTGCTTCCAGGGCACCGATGAGAGTTCCGTATAGGCCTCGAAATAGTCGGGGCTAAGTTGCAGCAGCTGGTCCATGATCTTGGCCCAATAGCCGCGGTTCTCAATGAAGGAAGCCTTGATCGCCTGTTGCCGTTCATTCAAAGGTTCATTCAAGTCGGACATCGTTCCCTCCCATTTGCAATGCACCATTCACAATGCAATCAAGATTATGAACACCGCCGCGCACGCTAGGCAAACGATATGACTGTGCTAGGATTTTCGCCGGTATTAATCCTGGGAGGAAGACAAGCATGAGCATGGCACTGGACGGCGTTCGCGTTATCGACATGACCCACAATCAGGCAGGCCCGGCCTGCGCGCAGATTTTGGGCTTTCTTGGTGCCGACGTGATCAAGCTGGAAGAGCCGACGGGCGGCGACGTGGCGCGCCGCAACATGGCGGATGGCAAGGGCGACAGCCTGTTCTTCCTGGTTCTGAATGCCAACAAGCGCAGCCTGACCCTGAACCTGAAATCCGACGAGGGCAAGGAACTGTTCAAAAAGCTGATCGCGGAATCCGATGTCCTGGTGGAGAATTTCGCCCCCGGCGCCCTGGACCGCCTTGGCCTGGGCTATGACGTGCTAAAGGAAATCAATCCCGGCCTCATCTATTCCACCATCAAGGGCTTCGGCACCTACGGCCCTTACGCCGACTATAAAAGCTTCGAACCCATCGCCCAGGCCATGGGCGGCGCGATGAGCGTAACCGGCCAGGCGGACGGCCCGCCGACGTACCTCTGGCCCTCGATCGGTGATTCAGGCACCGGCATGCATACGGTGATCGGCATTCTGGCCGCATTGCAACAGCGCCATGCCACCGGCCTGGGCCAGCATGTGGAAGTCTCCATGCAGGACGCCGTGGTCAACCTGTGCCGGGTCAGCCTGCGCGACCATCAACGGCAGGGCTTTCCCATGCCGCGCACGGGCAACCAGCTTGGCCGCAATGTGCCCGGCACCCTGTATCCCTGCCACCCCGGCGGTCCCAACGACTATGTCTTTATCTTTGCCCAACCGCAGATGTGGGCCGCATTCCTGGGCGTTATCGGCAAGCCGGAGCTGGCCGACGATCCCCGCTTTGCCACCCTGGAAGATCGCTGGGAAAACCGGGAGGCGCTGGATGCCATCATTGGTGAGTGGACCAGCGCCCGGGACAAGCACGAAATCATGCGGGCCATGGGCGAGGCCGGGGTTCCGGCCGGGGCCTGCCAGGACACTGGCGAGGTGTTGGCGGATCCGCATCTAAAGGCACGCGAGATGATCGTCGATCTGGAATATGGCCAGCGCGGCAGCTATCAGACCGTGGGTTGCCCGATCAAGCTTTCCGCCTCGCCGGCCGAAATCACCCGCCCGCCGGAGCTGGGCGAACATACTGACGACGTATTGCGCCACCTGCTAAAGATCAGCGATGAAGACATCGCCCGTCTGCGCGAGGATAAGGTGGTTTAAGGGCTAGCGACCTGTACGGTTTACGACTCTGCATAGGCATTCAAGGATAACGGACCATGCACAGCATTCACACGGTGAACGTCAACGACGACCCAATGGAAATCTTTCTGTTCGAACCGGCGGGCGATGGCCCGCACCCCGGCATCGTGCTGGCGCAACACATTCCCGTCGGCCATACGGGGGTCGAGAACGACGAGTTCACCCTGAAAACAGCCGAGCGCTACGCCGAAAACGGCTATGCTGTGGCCGTACCGTTTATCTTTCACTGGTGGCCGAAAGAGGCCGGCATCGAAATAAAACGGGAAGAGTTCCGCGATGATTGGACGGCCCTGGACCTGCGGGCATCGTTTGATTTTCTGGCCGCGCGGCCAAGCGTGGACAGCCAGCGCATCGGCGTTGTCGGCCATTGCTGGGGCGGCCGGGTCGCCTGGCTGGGCGCCTGTCATAACCCCGAATTCAAAGCCTGTGGCATTTTTTACGGCGGGCGGGTGAAACTGCCCATGGGACCCGATACGCCGCCGGCGATTGAACTGGCCACTCAGATCAATTGCCCGGTCGCGGGTTTCTTTGGCAACGAAGATCAAAACCCCTCGCCCGAGGGTGTCGACGACTACGAGGCGGCACTTGTCGCCGCCGGGGTGCCCCACGAATTCCACCGCTATGACGGTGCCGGTCATGGATTCCAGTCGTTCGGCAATGCCGATGCCTACCGCGAAGATGTCAGCGAAGACGCCTGGGACAAGGTGCTGTCATTTCTCAGGGCCAACCTCGGCTAGATGGATCCAGCGAGCCCTAATTTTTCCGCATCGCCCAGTCGGAATTGCCCGTGGCACCGGTAGCCGGGTGCGCCGCCAATGCCTCCTCCACCGGATCACAGCCCCAGCCGGGCCGGTCGGAGACCACGAGATAGCCATCCTCGAATTCAGGTGTGTGGCTGAATAGCTCATCATCCCAGGCCAGCCGGTCGACATCGATTTCCATGATCCGCAGGTTCGGCACAGCGGCCGCGAAATGGACGTTCATGAAGGAACACAGATGGCCATAGAAATTATGCGGCGCGACGTTGACTTCGAACGCCTCGGCCGCATTGGCGATCTTCATGGACTGCCAGACCCCGTTCCAGACCGCATCGACGATAGCCACATCCATTGACTGGGCATTGAAATAGGGCAGGAAATCACGCAGCCCTAAAAGGGTTTCGCAGGAGCTGATGGGATGGGGGCTTTGCTGGCGGATGTGGGCCAGGGCATTGGCGTTATAGCTGTCGATCTCGATCCAGAACATATCCAGATCGGCGATTTCGCGCAGGATCTTCACATAGCCTTCGGTCTTGGCGTTGAAGTTCAGGTCCAGCAGGATATCCATATCCGGCCCCGCGCCATCGCGGAAGGCCTCAAGATGGGCGCGCAAGTTACGCAGAACTTTTTTGTCGACGTTAAGCTCGGGCTCAAACGGCGAGCCGAATCCCGGCCGCCAGCCGCGCGGGTTGCCGTCATCATGGATGAACGTGTTGGTCTTTAGGGCGCTGAAGCCTTTTTCGCGCACTTCCGCGCCCATGGCCTTGACGCCATCCAGATCAGTGATTTGCGGTGGATAGTATTTTGGGTGGTTGATGCGCCAGGTGCCGCAGTGGGACCAGTAAACCCGGATACGGTCCCGCATCTTGCCGCCCAGCAGTTCGTAACAGGGCACACCCATGCCTATCGCCTTGGCATCCAGAAGCGCATTTTCGATAGCGCCCAGGCCTTCCGCCACCACACCGCCTGCCGCCGGACGGGTCATGGCGTACATCAGCGCATAGATCGGTTCGTGATCATTCACCGACTGGCCGATGATTTTCGAGCCCATGGCCTCAACCACCTGTGCCACACCGGGGGAGCCGAAACCTTCGTCGAATTCGCTCCAACCAACAATGCCGCTTTCCGTGGTTACCTTGACAAAATGATAGTTCCGCCAGCCCGCGTCGCAATGCCTTGTTTCAACCTTGGCAATCTTCATATTCAACCCTCCTCCGCTACCATTAAATCATCCTTGATCTCGGGCCCTATCCAGTTCCCTCGAAACAAATATTACGCAGCACCTCCCCCCGGGCAAGGCGATCCACGTTGGCGGCGATGGAGGTCCAGCGCCGCAGCCGTGCCGCTTCGCTGTGAGAGCTGCAATGGGGTGTCATGATAATGTTGTCGAGATCCTGAAACGGATACCGCGACGGCATCTGGTTTGGCGCATCGCCGTCCGGATAATCATACCAGACATCGATCACCGCCCCGCCAATGCGCCGCTCGGCCAGCGCCCTGTACAAGGCGCCTTCGTCGATGACCAGGCCACGGCCCACATTGATAATGACCGCGTCCGGTTTCATTCCAGCGAAACGCGCATCGTCGATCAAACCGTGGGTGTCATCGGCCAACGGCAGGGCCAGCAAGACATAGTCGCTGGCCGCTAACAGCCGATCGAGGTCATCCATCACGCCCAACCATTCAAGGGGCTCGGGCGCGGGCCGCGCCGTCCGCGTCACCGCGATGCATTGCATACCGAAGGCATGGGCGCGCCGGGCCACTTAAACGCCAATGTGTCCATAGCCGACGATGCCCATGGTCTTGCCGTACAATTCGCCGTGCGAGACCTGGCTGCGCGACGGCCCGCCGTCCCAACCATGAGCCCGGAACCTCCGATCCGCCGCGATCGTGCCGATTTCCCGCTCCAGCATGGCGCCAAGCACGTACTCGGCGATGGCGATTTCGTGATCGTAAGTATTGCAAACCATGCAGCCGCGCGGCACGTCGGTTGGTTCTATCCAATGGTACCCCGTGAATGGCAACTGATAGAGCCTGAGCTTCGGCACTGGCGGCCATTGTCCATGAATGCGCCCGCCGACGATGGCATCGACATGAGGCACCTGGGCGGCGAAATCCCCGAACGGTTCATCCTCCGCCCAAGCCAGGATATTCCACTCGGTCTCTAATACACCCGCCATCCAATCACGGCGCGGCGCGGCCATCTCTCCGGCCAGAAACAATGTTGGCTTATCCGTCATGCTCCGGGTTACCGTTCAGTATTTGAAGAATCCTGCCGTTTAACGATAGCATCGGCAAAGCCATGGGCATACGTGGAATAGCCAGGATGGCTTGGCTAAATCCAGGCAACGTGCTGTTGTGCCGGGCAAGCGAATTTGATCAGTCAAGAAATGGGACACAAAGATGGAATGCAGAATGGATGGACGGGTCGCCGTAATCACCGGCGGCAGCCTGGGCCTGGGCAAGGCAATGGCGATGGAATTCGTCAACTCTGGCGCCAAGGTGGCGATCGTTGCCCGGCGGGCCGAGGTGCTGGAGGAAGCCAAGGCCGAAATTCTGGCCGCCCATCCAGGCGCGGCGATCGAGGCACATGCCTGTGACATGCGCGACGCGGATGCCATCAAGGCGATGCATGCCGCCACCGAAAAGGATCTGGGGCCCGTCGATATCGTAGTCAACAATGCGGGTACCTCCCGGGCCATGGACTTCATGGAGATCACCGACGAGCTGTGGGATGAAGACCTGGACCTTAAACTGATGGGCGCGGTCCGGCTGATCCGCCTGACATTTCCCGGCATGAAGGAGCGGCGCTGGGGCCGCATCATCAACGTGCTGAACGTGGGCGCCAAGGCACCGCGTCCGGGCGGCGCGCCGACGGCTGTATCGCGGGCCGCGGGCATGGCGCTGACCAAGGTTCTGGCCGGCGAAGGCGCGCCGCACAATGTTCTGGTCAATGCCTTGCTGGTCGGCCTGATCGAGAGTGATCAGCATCTGCAACGGCATCTGAAGGCCGACTCAGGCGAAACGGTTGAGGACTATTACGAAAAGATGGGCGAGACCGTGCCCATGGGCCGTGTCGGCAAGGCCGAGGAATTCGCCAACATGGCCACCTTCCTGGCTTCCGATGCCGGTTCCTACATCACCGGCACCGCCATCAACGTGGACGGCAACCGCTCACCTGTTGTCTAAAAACTGAACTACAGAGTAGGACTCATATTTTGACTACCAAACCGCGCGGCCCTTTGGAGGGAATCCGCGTTATCGACCTGACCACCGTCATGCTCGGCCCGTTCAGCACGCAAATTCTGGGTGAGATGGGCGCTGATGTCATAAAGATCGAACCGCCGGGCGGCGATATCGGCCGCTGGACCGGCGTCGGCAAGAACCCCGGCATGTCGGCGGCCTATATGATGAAGGGCCGCAACAAACGCAGCGTGGTGCTGGACCTGAAGCAGCCGGAGGCCAAGGAACCCCTGCGCCGCCTGGTGGAAAGCGCGGACGTTTTTGTCCATAACATCCGTCCCAAGGCCGCCGCCCGCCTGGGTATCGACTATGACAATGTCGTGGCCTGGAAGGAAGACATCGTCTATGCCGCCGCCACGGGCTACGGAGAAGCCGGCCCATACGTGGACAGGCCGGCCTATGACGATCTGATCCAGGGAGCTTCGGGCCTGGCCGGTTTATTCGGCGCCGTCACCGGCACGCCGCGCTATGGACCCAGCGTACTGGCCGACAAGACCACCGGGCTCTATCTGACCTATGCCATCACCATGGCGTTGTTTCATCGCGAGCGCACGGGCGAAGGGCAGCGGGTTCACGTGCCCATGTATGAATCCTTCGCCGGCTTCATCATGAACGAACATATGCAGGGCCGCAGCTATGAACCGCCGCTAAGTGAGGCAGGATACCAGCGCATGCTGACCCCGCATCGCCGCCCCTACCCCACCGCCGATGGCCATATCTGCGTGCTGCCGTACAACGACAAGCATTGGCGTAAATTCTTTGAGCTGGCCGGACGCCCGGAGCTGACACAGGATACACGATTTGCCGATCAGCCCTCACGCTCCAAAAATATCGACGCGCTGTATGAAATCGTCGGCGGCATCATGCAGACCCGGACCTCTTCGGAATGGCAGGCAGCGCTCGAGGCCGCCGATATTCCCGTCATGCCCATGAACACCCCGGAAGACCTGTTCGACTGCCCGCATCTGGAAGCCGTCGGCATGTTTCCGGAGGTCGACCATCCCACCGAGGGCCGCGTGCGTCATCTCAAAGTGCCCGTGCATTTCTCGAAAACGCCCGGCGGCTACTACCGCCATCCCGAGCATGTGGGCCAAAGCACGGACGATGTATTGGCCGAGGTCGGTTATTCACCGGATGACGTCGCGGCGCTGCGCGCCGACGGCGCCATGGGCAAAGAGAACAAGTCATGAAATTAGCCATCGAATTCGCCAGCGTCTCTTATCGCGAAGGCCCCACCATGGTTGCCCGTCTGGCCAAGGGGATCGAGGACATCGGCTACGACCAATTGGATGTTTTTGACCACGTGGTCATGGGCCATGACATGGAAGGGCGCGGCAAATCCCACTATGCCGCCACCATGCCGATCCTCGAAGCCTTGATGACCCTGTCGTATGCGGCAGCCGTTACAGAACGCATCGGCCTGGGCACGGAGGTCCTGATCCTGCCGCAGCGCCAGCCAGTGCTGGTGGCGAAACAGTTCAGCACCCTTGATACGCTTTCGGGCGGCCGGGCGCGGTTTGGTATCGGTGTCGGCTGGCAGGCCTCGGAATACGAGGCGCTGGGCGAAAAGTTCCAAAATCGCGGCAAGCGCATGGACGAGGCAATCGAGTTGATCCAAGCTTGCTGGCGCGATGAACGGATCGACTATGACGGCGCGCACTACCACTCCGTCGCCATGGCCATGGAGCCGAAACCGCCCCAGGGCGCCGAGCTGCCGATCTGGATCGGCGGCAACAGCCCGGCTGCCTTTCGCCGCATCGGCAAATACGCCAACGGCTGGCTGGCCAGCCAGGTCACCGACGGCGATTTCGCCAAACAGGCCATGGACACGATCCGCGAGGCGGCGGTTGCCGCCGGGCGCGACCCAGATGCGATCGGCTGGCAGAGCATGATCGCGCCGCCGCCGCGCCCCGGCGATGCCAAGGCTAAGTCCTTTTATACCGAACCCGACCGTGTCGCCGCCCGTGCCGCCGATCTCAAGGCCATGGGCTTCGAAGGCGTGGCATTGAACGCCACGGCGATTTTTCAGTCCGGCGCGCGCAGTGTCGAGCAGATGCTGGATGCCTTGCAGATTCTGCACGATCGCCTCAGGGCGGAGGTCGGATAAAACAAGGTTGGATAGACGAGGTTCGCTGTTCAGCGAATGGTGCCGCTTTGCCGCAGCCGCTCGATGCTTTCACCGTCACGGCCCAGAAGATCGCGCAATACCGTCTCGGTATGCTCACCCAAATTCGGCGCGGCCTCGGGCGCCACCACCGGCGTTCTGGAAAACCGCATCGGTGAGCGGACCTGTGGAATACGGCCGGCGCTGGAATGCTCCGCATAGGTTATCAGTTCGCGGCGCGCTACTTCGGGCGAGGTCAGCGCCTCGCCCACGTCGCGGATCGGACCGGCGGGAATGTCCGCCTTGGCGCATCTTTCCAGCCAAACTTCTCGTCTGGCCCCTGCGAAAATTTCGCCGAGAACGGCTTCCAATTGAACCCGGTTTTTTACCCGTGAGGGATTGTCCTTGAAGGCTGGGTCATCGGCCAATTCCGGCTTTTGCAGCACCTCTTGGCAAAACCGCGCGAACAGACGATCGTTCGCCATGGCCAACGAGAAAGCGCCGTCGGCGGCCTTGTAGACCCCGACGGGCATGGCGGTCTGATTGCTGTTTCCCGCGCGCTCGATCACCCGGCCATCCAGCAGAAAAGCCATGGCCGCATGGTTCAGCATGTTGATCGAGGTATCGAACAGGGGCACATCAATGCATTGCCCCTCACCGCTCCGCTCCCGCTCATACAGCGCGGCCAGAATGGCTTTGCTGGCGAATAGCCCGGTGACAATATCGATGATCGCAACGCCGGTACGCATGCCCTCGCCGTCCGGTTCGCCGGTCAGGCTCATGAAACCGCTTTCCGCCTGCACCACGGGATCATAGCCCGGACGGTCCTTGTCCGGCCCGTCACGGCCATAGCCAGAAATCGCGCAATAGATCAACGCCGGATTGCTTTTTGACAATGTCTCGTAGCCAAGGCCGTTACGGTCCATGACGCCGGCGCGGAAATTTTCCACGATGACATCGGATTTCCGCGCCAGTTCCAGGATTATTTCACGGCCTTCAGGCGTCCTGATGTCAATCGCGACACTCTTCTTGTTTCGGTTCAGACCGAGGAAATACGAGGATATTCCGTGCTGTTCCGAGATATGCATGGCACGGACATCGTCGCCCCTGGTTGGTTCCTCGATCTTGATGATTTCGGCGCCAAGATCACCCAGGGTCAGTGTGCAATACGGCCCCGACAAAACCCGGGTCAGGTCAAGAATCCTGACGCCATCAAGGGGTGCCTTGGCCGCGCTCATGCGGCTGCTCGTCTTGTTTGCCTTATCCTCTTCATGCTTGCAGCCTAGCGCCTTGGCCCCGGCAAATCCATGATCTCCGCCGCCGCGCCAATGATCGGTTAGCGCGCCGGTTTTCGCCGTGGTATATTCCGGCAAGCAGAGAAACAACGCCGGGAGTCCACCATGTCGCTGAATGCCGCCCGCATCCATGAGGTCGAGGACGACCTGCTGGCCGCCATCGACTATTGCTACGAACAGGGCTGGACCGATGGCCTGCCGGTGGTGCCGCCGGACGTCAAACGGGTCGAAGAGATGCTGCTGCACGAGGGCCGACCGGCCGAAACCGTGCTCGCCTCCCATCCGGCCACCGGGCTTGAATGCACCGTTCATGCGGCGGCAGTGAATGCGGTGATGGCTGGTTGCAAGCCGGAATTCTTCCCCGTCGTGGTCGCCGCGTTCGAGGCCATGAACGAACCCGGCTTCAACTTTCACGGCTCAACCGCCAGTACGGGCGGCTCGGCGCCTCTTCTGGTGGTCAGCGGGCCGATGATCGACGACATCGGCATGAACGCGGATGTGAACCTGTTTGGCCCCGGCAACCGCGCCAACGCCACCATTGGCCGCGCCGTGCGTCTGATCCTGCTGAACGTGTTCCAAATGGCGCCGGGCCTGGCCGACAAATCCACCCAAGGCAATCCCGGCAAATTCAGTTTTTGCATCGCCGAACGGGCCCGGGACAACCCCTGGCCCCTGCTGGTCGAGGATCAGGACTATCCGGAAGGCGTCAGCAGCGTCACCGTGTTCGCAGGCGGCGGCTTTTGCAATGTGGAGAACCATGGCGGCAACACACCCGAACAGGTGCTCGGCTCCATCGCCGATGCCATGGCCAACTATGGCTCCATCACCCTGGGGCAATCCGTCGTGGTATTGTCGCCCGAACATATGCGTATTGTCGCGGGCACCGGCTGGAGCAAGCGGCAGGTCCAGGAATATCTGTTTTCCCATGCCTCGCGAACGGTCGAGGGCATGCAGTCTGTCGGCAAGTTCCGCCAGCGCGAGTACGACAAGCAGCATGACAATGGCGGCACCTCTCCACTGGTCGAGGACGGCAAGGTGCATCGGGGGCTAAGCCCGGACGATATTCTGGTCATCATGGGTGGCGGTGATGCGGGCGGCCATTCGTGTTTCATCCCATCATGGAGCCGTGAACGCCTATCCATCATGCAGTCCAAGCCCATTGGCGTCTGTATCGACTGCGACTGAAGCACGAATTACCAAGCAATATTTGGAGCAATTGCATGCAACTATATGACCCGACCGTAGCGGGGCCCGAGCGCAACTATGTCCGCGCGGCGGCCCTCGACAGTCTCGAGGGTAAGACCATCGGTGTGCTGGAGAATAGCAAGCTTAATGCCGCCGATATGCTGCACGAAATCGCGGCCTTGTTCGAACAACGCCATGGCTGCATCATCGCGCCCGTATTCTCAAAGAAAAACGCCAGCGCGCCGGCACCGGGCGAGATCCTGCAGGCGGTCGCCGAGGATGTGGACTTTCTGATCACCGGCCTGGGTGATTGAGGCAGTTGCTCGACGTGCAGTTTGCATGACGGCATCAGCTTTGAACAACTGGGCAAACGCGCCCTGGTCGTTTGCACCGAACCCTTTGAGATGACGGCCAAGAATATTGCCCGGATGCTGGGGCTGCCCGACTATCCATTCATCATGGTCGAGCATCCAATCGGCAGCCGCACCCTGCCCGAACTCAAAGCCCGGGCCGAGGTCGCCTACACCCAGGCCCTGCCGATTTTGCTACAAGCGTAAAGTAAGGAGTTACCATGCCAGCCGATATGACACCGATGCGCCAACGCCTGGCGGATGGCCAGGTCGTCCTGGGCCTGAACGCCAGGCTTGCCAGAACCAGTGAAATGGGCGCCATCCTGGCCGCCTGCGGCTACAGCTGGTTTTTCGTCGACAACGAGCACAGCCCCATTCCCAGCGGCACCGCCTACGAGATGTGCCTGGGCGCCGTCCGGGCCGGGGTCACACCGTTCGTGCGCGCGCGGACCAATGAACCATCCGAGATCACCAGTTGGTTGAACAATGGCGCCATGGGCATATTCGTACCCCACGTCAATACGGCGGAAGAGGCCGAGGCCGCGGCACAGGCCTCCCACTACCCGCCAAAGGGCGGCATGGCGGCACCGGGCGTGGTGCCGCAATACGGTTACGAGCGCGTACCCCTGCCGGAGGCGACGAATTGGTTCAACGAGAACGTCATGGTCGTGGCAATGATCGAGTCGGAACAGGCCGTGGAAAATGCCGAGGCGATCGCCGCCGTGGACGGGATTGATGCGCTGTTCATCGGCTCCTCCGATCTGACCTACGATATGGGCATCAATTCGCAATACGGCCACGAGAGGATGCAGCGGGCGGTCGAGACGGTCTGCCGGGCCGCCGCGAATGCGGGCAAGGTCGCTGGCATCGGCGGCTTGCGCGAAGACGAGGAATGGAGCCGTTATGTGGCCTGCGGCATGCGCATGCTGCTGACCGAAAATGATCTTAGCCTGCTGACGATGCGGGCCCGGGAACGGGCCGCATTCTTCAATGCCTTGCCCAAAGGATAAATTATCGAGCCCAATAACAAAGAATCGTTCTAAACTAGATTGAAACCTGACATCGGTGGTGCTATATCCACCGCACTGCGTTGGTTGTCGCGGTCCTCGCCGCATCCACGCCACGCATTCGATCCAGGGCGCACATCCATGCCGTCCTGGTTAGGCACTCTCATCATTAGGATTTCATAGCCTTGCAATTCATGCGAGCTTGAAACGACATGCAATTGCACGCGAACTAGACCTTAAATTCTGCCAAGAAACAGGAGACTAACAAAAATGCTCGAACTGCCGACACTTCCCTATGCCATTTCAGCCCTCGCCCCGCACATTTCGGAGCGGACCCTGGAATTTCACCACGGCAAGCATCACGCGACCTATGTCACCAACGCCAATAACATGATCAAGGACACGGCCCTGGCCGATGCGCCATTGGAAGATATCATCCGTTCGACGGCCGGCGATCCGGCGAAGGCGGGCCTGTTCAACAATTCCGCGCAGATCTGGAACCATACTTTCTTTTGGAATTCCCTTTCGCCGGCGGGCGGCGGGCAGCCGTCGGGCGAGATCGGCAAACGTATCGATGCCGACTTCGGCTCCTTCGATGCCTTTTGCGAAGCCTTTCAGACCGCCGCCGTCACCCAATTCGGCAGCGGCTGGGCCTGGCTGGTCGAGGACAATGGCAAGCTGGCGGTAACGCAAACCGCCAATGCCGATACCCCCCTGGCCCACGGCCAGAAGGCGCTGTTGACGATCGATGTCTGGGAGCATGCCTACTATCTGGATTTCCAGAACCGGCGCCCGGACTTCGTGAAATGCTTTCTGGAAAATTTGGCGAACTGGGAGTTCGCCGAAAGCAACCTCTAAGTCATACACCGCGTCCCACGGTATGCGAGTGCGTTCAATATCCATGTCCTTATGCAATACCATAATAGCTGGTTCCGCATGCTCTTCCCGATGACCCCTTACGCTTTGCCTGAATCTATTAAT
>CAYWYB010000094.1:0-16025 GCA_964462145.1 uncultured Rhodospirillaceae bacterium | reverse complement strand
ATGCCGCCAATGGCCATGGCGCCTGGGAAGCCGCCATGAGCAATACCCTGTCGCCGGGCGACCATATTCTGGTGCCTGAAACCGGCAATTTCTCCATGAAGTGGGGCATGATGGCCGAATCCCTCGGCCTGGTGATCGAGCATCTGCCCGGTGACTGGCGTCATGGCATCGACCCCGGCGCGGTCGAGCAACATTTGCGCGAGGACGACGAGGGCCGGATCAAGGCGGTCTTGATGGTGCATGTGGATACCGCCAGCGGCGTCATCTCGGATGTACCGGCGATCCGCAAGGCCATGGACAATGCCAAACATGGCGCGCTGTTCATGGTTGATACCATTGCATCGCTGGCCACCGTTGAATTCAAAATGGACGATTGGGGCGTCGATGTTGCCCTGGCGGCCTCGCAAAAGGGTCTGATGTGCCCGCCCGGCATCGGCTTTACAGCCTGCAGCGAGAAAGCCATGCATGCCACGCAAAGTGCGAGATTGCCGCGCAATTATTGGGATTGGCGAGAGCGCATGACGGACGCGCAATACATCCGCTTTTGCGGCACCGCCCCGATCCATATGCTGTACGGCTTGCGCGAGGCCCTGGACATGCTGGCCGAGGAAGGCCTGCCGGCAGTCATCGCCCGCCACGATCGCCTGGCCAGCGCGATCCGGGCCGCGGTGGATGTTTGGTGCGCCGAGGGCGGCATGGCCTATAACGCGCTGATACCCGAGCAGCGCTCCAATTCCATCACCGCCATTCGCGTGCCGACTGGTTATGATGCCGAAGAAGTCCGTACGGTGGCGCGGGAGCATTATCAGGTCGCCATGGGCGGCGGTCTGGAGCAGCTAAAGGGCGATGTCTTCCGTATTGGCCACATGGGCGATCTGAACGAGCCGATGGTTTTGGGCGCCCTGGCCGGGATCGAAGCAAGTTTACAGTATCTCGATGTGCCCCATGGCCGGGGCGGCGTCGCCGCCGCCATCGACTATCTGGTCGCGACCTGAGGCTATGGCACGCACCAGTACAGCCGAGGATTGGCGGGTTTATTACCAGCGCACCGGCGAACGCCCGCCGCGCGAAACCCTGCTGCAGGCACTGGACAGTTTCGAGGCTGAAGACGCCGTCGGCCATGCGGTCGACCTCGGCTGCGGCGGCGGGCGGGACAGTATCGAATTGCTGCGCCGTGGCTGGTCCGTCCTGGCCATTGATGCCCAGGACTCGGCCATTGAGACCCTGTTGGCGCGCCCCGAACTAACCGAATTCGGTGGCCGGCCCCTAACCCAGGTCTCGCGTTTCGAAGCGGCCCGCTGGGAGGCGGCCGATCTGGTAAATTCATCGTTCGCCTTGCCGCTTTGTCCGAAAGCGGATTTCCTGGCCATGTGGCAGCGCATCTTCGACAGCTTGCGGCCAGGCGGCCGTTTCGCCGGGCAGCTTTACGGCGTTCGTGATCAATGGTTCGGCGATCCGACAAACACGCATTTCACGGAAAGCGAAGTTGATGATTTGCTGCGGCCTTACGAGGTCGAATTATGCCGGGAAGAGGAAACGGATTCCGTCACCCCACGCGGCACCGCCAAGCATTGGCACATCTATCATGTCGTCGCCCGCAAACCGGCCGCTACATAGTGTCCCGGCTTTTTCGCCAAAGCTCCGGCGACGGCGCCATCAGGATGACCGCCAAAGCCAGAAACGCGGCGGATGCCGAGACAGCGATTGGCAGGGCGTAGCCCCCGGTTAAATCAAAGGCAAAACCAGCCACCACCGGACCAATCAAAATGCCCAATGCGGTGCCCGAATAGAGTACGCCCAGAATACCGCCCACATTCTTGGCACCAAAATAATCCGCGATCAAAGCCGGTGCCAGTGCGACGTAGCCGCCGTAAGTCAAACCAAACAGCACCGCATACAGCACCAAGGCCCAAAAATCAGTGGAAAGAAACCACCAGGCCTGCACCAGGGCCATGCCAAGGTACATGGCAACGACGGCCCGGTATCTGCCATATCGATCCGCCACGCCGCCCAGGGTTAGACGGCCCAACATCGAACCGACGCCGATCAGGCTGATCAACAGGATGGACCAGCCTTCATCGTGACCATGATCAACCGAGAATTTGACCAGATGCACAAACGGCACGAACAGGCTAAGGGAAACGATTGTCGAGGCGCTGAACATCAACAGAAAGGGCCGCGAGGACAACGATACATTAAGCGCCAGACCGGACAACGACGCCCCTTCCCCCACTCCTGTAGCATCACCGTCGGGATATAGCCCGCGCTGGGCAGGAGATGGATACAGCATCCAGGCCGCCAGCAGTCCCAACACCAGGGTCATGGCCGCCAGCACCTGAAAGCTTTCACGCCAACCCAGGGTCTCGACCAGAAAGCGGCTGAACGGCGGGGCGAGCAGTGTACCGACACCAATGCCAGCCACCGCCAGCCCGGTGGCCAGGCCACGCCGCCGCACGAACCAACGCTGCAGGACGCCCACCGAGGGCACATAGGAAAAACCAATGCCGATGCCCACCGCCACGCCATAGCTCAAATAGATATGCCACAGGCTCTGCGCCAGGCTGGAGGCAAGCAGTCCAATGGCGATCAAGACGATACCAAAGGCTACGACCGGACGGGAACCCAAACGGTCGCTCAACGGACCACTGATGGCACCCAAAGAGAAATAGAGAAAACCGGCAATGGAGAAGATCAGCGAGATATCGCCGCGGGAGGCCTGAAAATCCGCCTCCAAGCCATCAAAAAAGGAGGCAAACGAGTAGGCAACGCCGAATCCCAGCAGCAATACCATGAAGGCCGCCGCCACCACGAACCAGCCGAAAAAGAACCTCTGGTCCATGAACGCCGTTACCCTTAATCACATGCCGCTACAAGAAAACCATCTTATTGTAGAGCAAATAAGGGATCGTGATTGGGAATATCGTTGTCCCCGATTAGGCGGAAATGTGCCGCAGCCGATCAATCAAAGGGGCAACCTGGCCGCCATTGGCCTTTAGAATAGCAGCGAACTCCTGGCGTTTTGTCAGCGCCAGACTGATGCCTTCAGCGACCACATCAATGACCCGGTATTGGCCGTTGCGTTGCCGCATGCGCCAGACCAATTTTAGAACCTGACCACTGCCTTGGGCGATACGGCTTTGCACCATGACATCGCGTTTACCCGCGCGGCGGGCCGAAATCACATCGAAGCTGGCCACCTTGGCGCCGGCGATCTTCGGCGCATAGTTGTGCAGCAGGAATTTTGCGAACGCATCCACATAAGCTGTCCGCTGCTCGGCATCGGCGCGTTTCCAATGCCGGCCCAGGGCAAAGCGCGCCATCAGGGGAATATCGAACTCGCGCGTCATCAAGCCGTGGAATTTGCTGACCTTACCCGCCTCGTTCAACTGGCCATCGTTGAGGATGCCAACCGCATCCTGGCTCAAACGTTTCAGGGCCATTATGGCGTGTTCGGGATTAACCGTTTCGGGCCCGGCGGCGGGCGCGATCGCCGCCAGTTGCGCCAAAACCTCGCCGCTAAGGACATCAGACGCATTCATGATTAAATCAAGATGCGTGTTGTTATCGACGGTGGCGGTACGCCAGATCTGGTCTGCCTTCGATGCGGAAACGGTACCCTCGCCATTCACGGCAACTGGCCCGGCATGGGACACCATGATCGACGTCATGCCGATGATTGCTAAGCATACTAAGCCCAACAGGGCCATTCTGCTGGCTGATAAACCTCGTTCGCGCATCTTCCGTACTCCCGTCGAAAGTCCTCTACGGAAAATGTGACAGCAATCACTTAAGACCTTGTTAGGAAATTTGGTAAATAAAAAATTCATAATGAATGCTTTGTGACGTCGGTCACTGCGAGAAATGGCTGATGCCCCATATTTAGCGTGATGACACTGGAAAACACACGAGGCAGTGAGATGCGTCAGCGCATCAGCATGCGACAGAAGGTCGGGATCGCGGTCTGGGGCCTATTATGGTTAATTTCAGCCGTGGCTTTGCTGCGATTGTTCCTGGAAGTCAGCGGTTGATCGCGAAAGACGTTTCAGTCCACCAGGCGGCCATCCTGAAGCCGCACAACACGGTCGAGACGACCGGCAATCACCGGATCATGGGTCGCGACAAGCATACCCAGCCCGTGCCCACGGACAATAGACAGCAATTCAGATAGAACCATCTCCGCCGTCGCCTGGTCGAGATTGCCCGTCGGCTCATCCGCCAGCAACAAGACAGGCTGGTTGGCCAGGGCGCGGGCAATGGCAACCCGTTGCTGCTCACCCCCCGATAATTGCGCCGGCGCATGCCCCAACCGATCCGCCAGGCCCAGTTCCGTCAACAATTGTTCGGCCCGCGGGCCGGCCTCATCGGCGGGTACCTTGGCCAAGCGCAGGGGCATCAGGACGTTTTCCAGGGCCGTGAATTCCGGCAGCAGGTGATGAAACTGATAGACGAAGCCCACATGGTCCCGCCGCATAGCCGTGCGTTGGCCATCGTTCATGGCGGCGCAGTTTTGTCCGGCAATCATGATATCGCCGGCATCCGGCTCCTCCAACAAGCCTGCGGCATGCAACAACGTGGACTTGCCCGAACCCGACGGCCCCATCAGGGCCACCGCCTCGCCCGCCTCAATCGCCAGATCGAGACCGCGCAGAACATGCAGCTGTCTGCCGCCTTGCAGAAATGTACGTGCCAGCCCCGTAATCCGCAACACGCCGGCATCATTCATAGCGCAGCGCCTCAACCGGATCGACACGGGCGGCCCGCCAGGCCGGATACAACGTGGCCAGGAACGACAGGGCCAAGGCCATCAATACAACGGAGACAACTTCGCCATTGTTCACCTCCGCCGGAATCCGGCTTAAAAAGCGGACTTCCGGCGACCACAACTCGGTACCCATCAGACTTTCCAGCCAGCGCCGGATGCTGTCGATATTCAGGCAAAACGCTAGTCCGAGAGCAAACCCAGCCAGGGTGCCAATGACGCCGATCGAAGTGCCCGAGATCACGAAAATCCGCATGATCATGCCTCGGCTCGCCCCCATGGTGCGCAGAATAGCGATCGCCTTGCCCTTATCGTTCACCAGCATGATCAGGGAGGAAACAATATTGAAGGCCGCGATCAGAATAATCAGGGTCAGGATCAGGAACATCACGTTGCGTTCGACCTGCAGGGCCTGGAAAAAATGGCTGTTGACCTCCTGCCAATCCACCACTCGGGCCACTCCAGGCACGGCGCGGATAGCCGGGCGCAAGCGGTGGACGTCATCGGGATTATGCAGAAACATCTCGATGCCGTTGACCGCGCCCTTCAGGCGGAAGAACACCTGCGCCGCCGGCAGGGGCATATAGATAAAGGTCGAGTCGTATTCGTACATGCCCACCATGAAGGTGGCGGCAATGCGGTATGATTTCATCCGCGGCACAGAGCCGAAGGCGGTCGTCGTGACCTGGGGCGAGACCAAGGTTATGGCATCGCCCACGCGCAGGCCCAGCTTTGCCGCCAGCCGCTGGCCAATCACCACCGCATTCTTGCCTTTGAAATCGGCCAGCGAACCGCTGTAGAGGTTTTCCGTGATGATCGCCCGGCCCGCCACATCCCTGGGCCACATACCGCGCACCAGGGCGCCGGAGGCCTGCTTGTTCGCCGTCGCCATGACCTGGCCTTCGATCAAGGGAGCGGCGGCCCGGATACCTTCAACTTTGCCCAAGGCGTCCGCAAGCGGGTCAAAATCCCGCAACCGCGCATCCAGTCCCCGGGCCATCATATGGCCGTTAAGGCCCAAGACCCGGTCCAGCAATTCGGTGCGGAAACCATTCATCACACTCATCACGATAATCAGCGTGGCAACCCCAAGGGCTATGCCGATCAGGGAGAACCAGGCGATGATAGAGATGAAGCCCTCGTGCCGGCGGGCGCGCAGATAACGCGCGGCGATGGCCCATTCCAGGGATCCAAACATCAGCTGCCCTTAGTTATCGGTCAGGGTGGCAATGGCGGCCTCAATGGATAGTTCCTGGCGTTCGCCAGTAGAACGCCGCTTAACCTCAACCATGCCGGATTTCAGGCCACGGGGGCCGACAATCAACTGCCAGGGCAGGCCAATCAGATCCATGGTGGCGAACTTGCCCCCGGCCCGGCCATCGCTGTCATCCAGCAACACATCAACGCCGGCCTGACGCAATTTGGCAAAAATATCCGCCGCCGCCGCATCGCAAGCCTCATCGCCAACCTTCAGATTGATCAGACCGACCTGAAACGGCGCCACTGAGGCGGGCCAGATGATGCCGTCATCGTCATGGCTGGCCTCGATGATGGCGCCAACCAGGCGCGAAACACCGATGCCGTAGGAACCCATTTCGACGGGCACTTCGGCGCCGTCGGCGCCCATCACCGTAGCTCCCATGGCTTTTGAGTACTTGGTGCCGAAATTGAAGATATGGCCGATCTCGATGCCACGGGTGGCGATGCGGCGGTCCTCGGGTACTTCAGCCTCGAACGCCGCGGCATCGTGCTTCTCGTCCGTGGCGGCATAGCGGGAGGTCCAATGTTCGATCACCGGCGACAGATCGCTGTCGTAATCGACGTCCGCTTCGGGTGCGGCGAAATCCAGGTAATCGGCATGGCAATAGACCTCACTCTCGCCGGTATCGGCCAGGATGATGAATTCATGGCTCATATCGCCGCCGATAGGTCCGGTATCGGCCTTCATGGGGATTGCCTTCAGGCCGAGACGCTCAAACGTGCGCAAATAAGCCACGAACATCCGGTTGTAGGAATGGCGGGCGGCCTCGGGGTCGAGGTCAAACGAGTAATTATCCTTCATCAGGAATTCCCGGCCCCGCATGATGCCAAAGCGGGGGCGGACTTCGTCCCGGAACTTCCATTGAATGTGGTAGAGGTTCAAGGGCAGCTGCTTGTAGCTGCGCACCGAGCCTCGGAAAATATCGGTGATCAATTCTTCATTGGTAGGGCCAAACAGCATGTCGCGCTCGTGACGGTCGGTGATGCGCAGCATCTCCAGGCCATAGTCGTCATAGCGTCCACTTTCCCGCCACAGATCCGCCGGCTGGATGGTCGGCATCAGCAGTTCCTGGGCGCCGGCCGCATCCTGTTCTTCGCGCACGATCTGCTCGATCTTTTTCAGGACGCGAAAGCCCAAGGGCAGCCAGGAATAGATTCCGGCGGACGACTGCCGGATCATGCCCGCCCGCAACATCAGGCGGTGCGAGACAATCTGCGCCTCGGCCGGGGTGTCTTTCAACACGGGTAGAAAAAACTGCGACATACGCATGGAAGGCCCTCAAATCCTGAAACCGCCGGAATGGTTTAGATCATAGCTGGATAGAGGGCGATATGTAGGGAAAACAGTCCCATAAGGCAATGCCAAGCTCAGGGTGAACGCTGATCGACTATTTTCCGCGAAGTAGTTTGCGGCAGGCAGCGACCATCTGCGTGGTTTCGGCGTTGCCCAGGGATTTCCCCTCGTACATCACTTCGCCGGTCTTACGGTCGAACGTAACGACCCCGACGCCCACTTCCGAAGCATCCACGGGCGTGCTGGTGCCTTTTTTCAGCAAATTACCCAAGGGCACATGCAAAGGAATGGCAATGACGGCGGGTAAATCGATCTGCCTGTCGCCATCGACGTTCGCCGATTTAACCGGACGGCCGCGCACATCGACGCCAGGCTTGTAGGCAACATCCGCGGCAGGCTGGTGACGGACCATGCGGCGACAGTCCTTTTTCGAAACCGAGACTTTCCCGTTCAGCACGCCGGCCGACGCGGGCGCCACGGCAAAACCGAGCGCAAGACATGCTAAAATTAGGAAACGGGCCATCATAGCCTTAATCTGCGCCAGGGCCCCTTAAGCATCTCTTAACATCGGATTTGGAAAAAAAGAGGCCGCACCTGTGAGGGTGCGGCCTAAATAGGAGGAAACGCCATCGAGCGTTTTGTCGGGAGTCGAGCCTCCAACGACATTTATGATAATGGTTCTTAATTGATATAAATCAAGTGCTCATTTGGAATTGTTTCAAAGAAGAACAAATTGGTGCATAAATACAACAGTTCGATCACTAGCCGGACGGCGCGAAATACGCCCTGAAATCGAGCAATCCGAACTCAAACGCGGCAACAACCAACCCCATCAAGGCGGCTGATATTACGGTCGTGATAACCATTTTCATGACGATACGTGGCTTTGCCGGCGCGGATGTAGCTTCACCCTCGGTCAATTCCCCGCCCTCTTCCCGTACCGTACGCACACCGAAAGGCAGCACCATGAACAGCACGAGCCACCAGATGACGGCGTAGATCAGAATGCCGGTGACCGGATTCATTTAGCAGCCTTAAAGTTGCTCTATTTCGATAAGAGTTCCGCAGAAGTCTTTGGGATTCAAGAATAAAACCGGCTTGCCATGGGCGCCTATCCGAGGTTCTCCATCGCCCAGGACACGGGCCCCTTCGGCCTGCAGCTGGTCGCGGGCGGCGATGATATCCTCGACCTCGAAGCAGATATGATGCATGCCGCCGACGGGATTGCGTTCGAGGTATTTGGCCACGGTGGAGCCTTCGCCAAGAGGATGCAGCAGCTCTATCTTGGAATTCTCCAATTCCACGAACACGGTGGTGACGCCATGGTCGGGCAGATCCAACGGCTCCGATACCTTCGCCCCCAAGGTGTCACGGTAGAGCGCAGCCGCCGCGGCCAGATCCGGCACCGCAATGGCCAGGTGGTTCAATCGTCCAATCATCGAAATATCCTCATATTGCGCATTTAGCCTAATCCAGGCGAATGATTCGCGCTTCCACAACCGCCCGCTTACCCAAGCGGTCGCGGATCAGGCGGCGCAGGGCGATCCGCGCGGCCTCGGTCATGCGGCCATCGTCACGGCGGGCGCTATCGGGCAAGTCATCCAAGGCCGCCTCGACCGCCTTGGCCCCAGCCTCCATCAGGCTGGCGCTACCGTTCTCGTCTTCGCTGGCCAGACCTTGCAGGACCAGTTCCGGATCCGCCAGCAATTCGCCATCGTCATCGGCCACGAGAATAACCACGGCGCCGCCACTGAACATCAATTTGCGCCTGGTACGCACGCCGTCGTCATTGGCCGGCACCAATACATCGCCGTCCACATAACAGCGCCCGCTTTGCACCTCCGCCACCACGTCCGCCGCGCCGGGCGCCAACCGCAGAGCCTGACCATTTTCAATCACCACCGCCTCGGGCACCTGCAACGACCGGGCCAGTTCCGCATGGGCCAGCATATGCTGATATTCTCCATGCACCGGCACGGCGATCTGGGGCCGCACAAGGCGGTACATTTCGGCCAATTCGTCCCGGCACGGATGACCCGAAACATGCACGCCGGGTTCCTTTTCGCCAATCACCTCGACGCCATGCCACAACAGGCGGTTTCGCACCCGGTTGATGGCGGCCTCGTTACCGGGGATGACGCGCGAAGAGAAGATTACCAAATCGCCCTTTTCAAAAGTTACATGCCGATGATCGCCCGAGGCAATCCGCGCCAAAGCCGCCCGGCTTTCGCCCTGACAGCCGGTGCACATGAACATGACCTTTTCGGGCGGCAGATGGGCGCCTTCATCATCTGTAAGAAAAGGCGGCAGGTCGTTGAGATAACCGCACTCCTGGGCCGCGGCGACAATCCGCCAAAGGGAGCGGCCCACCAGCACAAGGTGGCGGTCGTGGGCGGCCGCGACCCGGGCCACCGTGTCGATACGCGCCACGTTGGAGGCGAATGAAGCCACGGCGATGCGTCCCGTTCGGTTGGCGCAAATCTGCGTCAGGGTTTCCAGCACGTCGGCTTCGGAACCGGAAGTGCCCTCGTTCAGGGCATTGGTGCTATCACCGATCATGGCCATGACGCCTTCATCGCCCAGGCGGCGAAGGGCTTCTTCATCGCTGACCGGGCCGACCAGGGGCGTTGGGTCCAACTTCCAGTCACCAGTGTGCAAAACCAGGCCGGCATCCGTCCGAATAGCCAGCGCGTTCATTTCCAGGGTCGAATGGGTCAAGGCAATGAAATCAAGGCCAAAGGGGCCGATTTGGAGCCGCTCGCCCGGTTCGATGATGTGCAGCGGCACCTGCTCCAACAAACCCGCTTCCCCCAATTTATTGCGCAGCAGGGCGGCGGCGAAGGGTGTGGCCCAGACGGGACAGCGCAGGCGCGGCCACAAATGCGCCACGGCGCCCAAATGATCTTCGTGGGCATGGGTCAGAACCAGCCCGGCCAGATCATCCCGCCGTTCCTCGATATAGGTCGGATCAGGCGTGATCACGTCAATGCCCGGCTGCTCTCCATCGGCGAAGGTAATGCCGAGGTCGACCAGCAGCCATTTGCCGGCAAAGCCGTACAGATTCATATTCATGCCGATCTCGCCCGACCCCCCGAGGGGCAGGAAAATCAACTCGTCCTCGGCAAACTCTGTCACAAATTATTCCAATCCTGGGGCCAACGGTATTTGGCTTTAGACACCCCGGCTGCGCCGGTAAATTTCCCGCAATCCTCGTGGTGTGATATCGGGAACGATGGCTTCTATCACATCCGTGGCATCTTGGAACACCGGTGCGAGGCCACCTGTGGAAATAATCTTCATGGGTTTGCCAAATTCAGTCTTGATGCGGCTCACGATGCCTTCAATCAGTCCAACATATCCCCAAAAAACACCGGAATGCATGCAGGCAACGGTATTCGTCCCGATGATCTTCTCCGGCCTCGCCACGACGATACGCGGCAACAGAGCCGTCGCGTTATGAAGGGCTTCCAGACTAAGATTGATGCCTGGCGCGATCACACCACCACAATAGTTACTGTTTTCATCGACCACGTCGAAGGTCGTCGCCGTACCGAAATCAACCACGACCGCCGGCTGATTGGGAAACAGAATACCGGCGCCCACGGTATTACAGATCCGGTCAGCGCCCACGGGGGGCGTCGCAAGAATTTCAACGCCGTATTGGGTTTCGTCGTCACCCAGCACCAACGGTTCCGATTTCAAATAATAGCTGCACAAACGCCGCAGATTGAATAATGCCTGCGGCACTACGGAGGCGATCACCGTATCGGTCACAACGGAAAGGTCAAAACCATTCAGGTCAAACAATTGCGATAGCCAAACCGCGTGTTCATCCCCAGTACGTGAGGCAGAGGTATGCTGGCGCCATTCACCCACGATGGTATCACCATCAAACAAAGCAAATTTGACGTTGGTGTTGTTAGCGTTGATCGCAAGCAACATGGGTCAGTCCTCAAGTTTATGGCAGAAAAACTTCGCCGGCGGTGATGCGGCGCAATGTGCCGTCGGTTTGTTCAATTAGCAAGCTACCATCGCCATCCAGATCCCGAAAGGTGCCGGTGAACTCCTCCTTTGGCAGGCGCACGCGCAGCGGCCCGCCCAGGCCGGCGGCGCGCTGTAGCCAGGCCAGGCGCAGCGGCGCAAAACCGTCACTGCGCCAGATTTCCAGCCAATGCAGCAAGGCCGGCGCCAAAGCGCCCAAAAGCGATAGCGCGGTACAGTCCCTGGCTCCCAGCGCATGCAGGGATGTCACCGACTGTCCCGTATCGTCGGGGTGGTGGGCTACATTGACTCCCATGCCAAGGACCAGCCATTCCACGCCGCCACCCGTCCGGGCGGAAGATTCCAGTAATATGCCCGATATCTTGCCGCCATTTATCAGGACATCATTGGGCCATTTATGCTGGGGCTTCAGCTTTGGGGCTATCTCCATGATGGCGCTGGAAAGCGCCAAGGCGGCCAGGAAAGAGACCTGTGCCGCCTGCCCCGCCTCGCATTCTGGCCGCAATAGCAGCGACATATAGAGATTGCCGGGTTTCGAGGTCCATTGCCGTCCACTGCGGCCACGGCCCGCCAGTTGCTCGCCCGCGACCACCAATGTGCCCTCGGGCGCGCCGTCGCGGGCTCGTTGTTTTAATTCGTCATTGGAGGAGCCGACGGTGGGCAAATAGAGCGGCTGAAAAAATGCCGGCAGATCCGCTACAAGGTCCGCCCCCTTGTCGCTCACGGTACCAGGGCGGACGCCGCAATCTGGGCCGAAGCCACGAAGGGCGCGGTATAAAAAGCGAAGAAGACAACGAAGATGCCGCACAGCCCGATGATGGCCCGCATTTCCATGGCCATGGGTGCCTCGAACGGCTCCGCCGGCTCGTCGAAATACATGATCTTGATGATGCGGAGGTAGTAGAAGGCGCCCACCACGCTGGCCAGCACACCGATCACGGCCAGGGTGTAAAGCTCCGCGTTAACGGCGGCAATGAAAACATAGAATTTTCCAAAGAAACCACCCAAGGGGGGAATCCCGGCCATGGAGAACATAAAGATTGCCAGGGCCAGGGCCATCAGCGGATTGCTCTTGGACAGGCCGGCCAAGTCCGAAATGCCCTCGACCATGCCGGTCTTGCGCCGCATGCAAAGGATACAGGCGAAGGTGCCAAGGTTCATGGCAACGTAAATCGCCAGATAGACCAGCACACCGCGCACCCCTTCGGCACTGCCCGCGGCCAGGCCGATCAGGGCATAGCCCACGTGGCCGATCGAGGAATAGGCCATCAGACGTTTGATGTTGTTCTGCCAAATAGCGGCGAAAGCACCCAGCAGCATGGAGGCAACGGAAATAACAATGATGATCTGCTGCCAATCGGCGCTGATCGCCACGAAGGGCACGATCAAGGCGCGCATGAACAGGGCCAGGGCGGCGATCTTCGGCGCCACCGCGAAAAAGGCGGTGACCGGCGTCGGCGCGCCTTCATAGACATCCGGCGTCCACATATGGAACGGTACCGCCGAGACCTTGAAGGCCAGACCGGCGCAAAGGAAAACAATACCCACGATTAGACCGATGGAGGCATGCTCCTGCCCCTTCATGGCCGTGGCGATGGCATCGAAGCCCGTGGCGCCCGTGAAGCCGTAGATCAGCGAACAGCCATACAGCAGCATGCCGGATGAGAGCGCACCGAGAACGAAATATTTCAGCCCTGCCTCGGTCGAGCGCAGGCTATCCCGTTTGAACGCCGCGACCACGTACAGCGCCAGGCTTTGCAGCTCGATCCCCATATAGAGCGCGATCAGGTCATTGGCCGAAACCATCATCAGCATGCCAAGGGTGGCCAGGACGAACAGCACCGGGTACTCGAACCGGTTCATGCCCTCTTCCTTGATATAGCCCAGCGACATGATCAAGCCGCCCGCCGCCGCGATCAGCACCATGATTTTGACGAAGGCCGTGAAACCGTCGGCGACATACATGCCGGCAAAACTGACGCTGCTTTCCATGGGCGCCTGCAGAACAAGCACCAAGGTCACGGCGAATACCGCCACCGCCAGCCAGGACAGCAGCCTGGTTGATTGATTGCCTCGGAAGACACCGAGCATCAAAAGCACCATGGCTGAAACCGCCAGGAAGATCTCCGGCGCCGCCGTGGCGTAATCGTGTGCGTTGGCCATGCTACGGCTTCCCTATTTCGCGGCCAGCTGGGCAGGGCCGGCGGCATCGGCCGCGGCCTGTATCGCCGTCTGGTATTGTTGGATCAAATTATCGACCGAGACATGCATGACATCCAGGAATGGTCCGGGATACACGCCCATGACAATGGCCAGGATCAGCAGCGGGGCGAAGAAAGCGATTTCGCGGCTGTTCATGTCCAGGATCTGCTTCAGGTCGTCTTTTTCAAGTTCGCCAAAGACCGTGCGCCGATAGAGCCACAGCATATAGGCCGCGCCCAGGATCACGCCCAGGGCCGCCAGGGCGGCGACCCAGGTGTTAACCTGATAGACCCCGATCAGAACCAATATCTCGCCCACGAAACCAGCCGTGCCCGGCAGGCCGACGGAGGCCAGCATGAAGATCATGAACGTAAAGGCATAAATCGGCATCCGGTTGACCAGGCCGCCATAGCGGGCGATCTCGCGGGAATGAATGCGGTCGTAAATGACGCCGACACACAGGAACAGTGCGGCGGAAACAATGCCGTGGCTGAGCATCTGGAAGATGCCGCCCTCGATACCCTGGGTATTGAAGGTAAAGATGCCGATGGTGACGAAACCCATATGCGCGACGGAGGAATAGGCAATCAGTTTCTTCATATCCTCCTGCATCAGGGCGACCAGGGAGGTATAGATCACCGCCACCACGGACAGCGTAAAGACCAGCGGTACGAATTGATCGGATGCCAGCGGCAGCATGGGCAGCGAGAAACGCAGGAAGCCGTAGCCGCCCATTTTTAGCAGCACCCCGGCCAAGATCACGGAGCCGGCAGTCGGTGCCTCCACATGGGCATCGGGCAGCCAGGTATGCACCGGCCACATGGGCATTTTCACCGCGAAGGAGGCAAAGAATGCCAGCCACAGCCAGGTCTGTGCCTCGGCCGTGAAACCATGCGCCATCAGGCTCGGGATATCCGTCGTCCCGGCCTCGAAATACATATAGATCAGAGCCAGCAGCAGCAGCACCGAACCCAGCAGGGTATAGAGGAAGAACTTGAACGACGAGTAGACCCGCCGTGGACCGCCCCAGACCCCGATGATCAGGAACATGGGGATCAAGCCGCCTTCGAAGAACAGATAGAACAGCACGAAATCCAGGGCGCAGAATACGCCGATCATCATGCATTCCAGCATCAGGAAGGCGATCATGTACTCCCGCACCCGCATGGTGATGGAGCGCCAGGAGGCCAGGATACAGATCGGCATCAGGAAGGCGGTCAACACCACGAACAGCATGGAAATGCCGTCCACGCCCATGGCGTAATCGATATTGCCGCCCAGCCAGGCATGCCGTTCAACGAACTGGAAGTCCGCCGTGCCGTTCTCGAAATTGGCCCAGATCACCAGGCTGATCAGGAAGGTCAGCACCGTCGTCATTAGGGCGACGCCCTTGGCGTTGCGGTCCGCCGCCTCGCCGCCGCCCTGGGCGAAGAGGAAGATAAAGCCCGCGCCCACAAGAGGCAGGAAGGTTACCAGAGTTAAAAGAGGCCAGTCACTCATGCTCAGTGCCCCCCGCCGCTAGAGGTATAGTACCATGTGACAAGCACCGCGACGCCGATCAGCATGGCGAAGGCGTAATGATAGAGATAGCCGCTTTGCAAGGCAGAGGCCCGGCGCGCCACGCGCATCACCGCCGCCGCGATACCGTCGGGGCCGAAGCCGTCAATGATCTTGCCATCGCCCCCCTTCCACAGCAGTCTGCCAAGCCATTTGGCCGGGTTGACGAAAATCAGATCATAAAGCTCGTCGAAATACCATTTGTTCAACAGGAACAGGTACAGCTCGTGATGCACCTTGGCCAACCGCGCCGGGATGTCCGTGCGCCGGATATAGAACTGCCAGGCCAACAGAATACCAATGACGCCGGCCGCGATTGGCGCGATCTTCACCCACATGGGCACGTGATGCAGGGCATCGAGAATATTGTTGCCTTCGGCCATGAAAATGGCCGTGCCCCAGAAGTCCGTGGCGCCGTCGCCGATGAAATAATGCGCGAACAAGATGCCCGAGAGGATCGAGCCTGCGGCCAGGAAATACAGCGGGACCAACATGACCAGGGGCGATTCATGCACATGGCTCATCACCTCCTGGCTGGCCCGCGGCGTGCCGTTGAAGGTCATGAACAACAGGCGCCAGGAATAGAACGCGGTCATCACCGCCGCCGCCAAACCCAAATAGAAGGCGTAATCGCCGGCCCCCGTATGGGCCGCGAAGGCAGATTCCAAAATGGCGTCCTTGGAATAGAAGCCGGCGAAGATCGGCAGGCCGGCAAGAGCCAGGGAGCCAATCCACATCAAAATGGCGGTCTGCGGTACATATTTGAAAATGCCGCCCATGCGCCGCATGTCCTGTTCGTCCGACATGGCGTGAATGACCGAACCGGAACCAAGGAACAAAAGCGCCTTGAAGAAAGCATGCGTGAAGAGATGGAAGATCGCCACCGGATAGGCACCGACGCCTAGCGCGAAGAACATATAGCCCAGCTGGCTACAGGTGGAGTAGGCGATC
>CAYWYB010000093.1:0-16028 GCA_964462145.1 uncultured Rhodospirillaceae bacterium | reverse complement strand
CTCCGTGGCCGCGATTTGCCGCAACAGATTGATGCCCATGCGACCGGCACAGCCGACCACGCCAAATTGTAAGTCCGTCATATTGCCTCTCCCCGTTTTGCCCGGATTGTGGCGATTTTATACCATTACGCCCGTCGATGGGCTGGATATCTCATATCTAGAGCATGTCGTGGTTAATCTGAGCCATTTGACCAGAACTCCGGGCCCCGTGGGTAGGCGCGGTTCGCGGGCCGATGTGGTGCATCGTCCAAGAACCGTAACGCCGCCACGGGGCCCGGAGTTCTGGCCTGCGGTGGCACTACGAAGGCATTGGGCGGCGTTACGCGGCTTGCCTGATGTCCCACATCGGGCAGCGCCACGCGCCTACCCCAATGGCTTCGTATTGCCATCAAATGAATCAGATTAGCCACGACATGCTCTAGGCCCTATAAAGTAGAGAACACTTTTTTGAATAGACCATCACTATGCTGATCACCTTGAACGTTACACAGCGCATTTGGGCCGTTCCGGCTATCCTGGGGCAGGCGGCGTCGTTGCGTGATCTGCACGCTAAATTGCAGGCCCGGCTGCAGCCAGGCGACTGCCTGGTTTATCTGGGCAATTATATGGGCCATGGCGAGGCCGTGGCCGAGACCATGGATGAATTGCTGCGCTTTAGAGGTGAGTTGGGGCGCGAACTGGACGGCATACAGGTGGCCCATTTACGCGGCGCGCAGGAGGAAATGTGGGTCAAGTTGTTGGAGATCCAGTGGGCCATGCGTCCGATGGAGACATTTCAATGGATGATGTCCCATGGCGCCGAGGCAACCTTGCGCGATTACGGCGGCGATCCGGCAGAGGCGTCGGCAAAGTTCCGATCCGGCGTTGTTGTCACGACCCGCTGGACCACGGAATTGCGGGAGAATTTTCAAAGCCATGCCGGCCACTACGAATTTCTCCATGGCCTGGCTTCCGCCGCGCCGACCTCGGACGGCAGGCTGCTGTTCGTCAGTGCCGGTATCGATCCGAACAAACCGCTGGAAAAGCAGAACGACGCTTTTTGGTGGAACGCCGCCGGCTTTGAAGGCATGCGCGCCCCGTTCGAAGGTTTCAGCTTTATCATCCGTGGCTTTGATGCGGAGCACAAGGGGCCATGGACCGGGGCATATGGTATAAGTATCGATGCCGCCAGCAACCCGGCCGGGCCTCTGCAGGCGACCTGTTTTGCTCCCGATGGCGCCGTGTTGGAAAACCTTGCGGCATAGCAGACGGCGGCAAGAACGGCGAAAGGGGCTTTGAAAATATGCCGATCAAGGTACCGGACAATTTGCCGGCGCAAAGGACTCTGGAAAATGAAGGTGTTCTGCTGATCACCGAGCATGCCGCCGTGCGCCAGGACGTCCGTCCGTTAGAGATCGCGCTACTGAACCTGATGCCGGAAAAGATCAAGACCGAGACCCAGATCGCCCGTCTGCTCGGCGCGACACCGTTGCAGATCGAACTGACCCTGGTAACCACCTCCAGCTATGCGCCCAAGAACACCTCCGCCGAACATATGCTGGCCTTTTACCGCCCCTGGGAAGAGGTCCGCGAGCGTAAGTTTGACGGTCTGATCATTACCGGTGCGCCGATCGAGACATTGCCGTTTCATGATGTCGCCTACTGGCCGGAATTGACGCAGATTTTTGAGTGGTCACAGACCAACGTTCAGGAGACTTACAATATCTGCTGGGGCGGGCAGGCGGCGTTGCAGCATTTCCATGGCGTGCCGAAATATGAACTGCCGCAAAAACTGTTCGGGGTTTTCCCCCACCATGTGCGCGGCGGACATGACAGTTTGCTGCGCGGCTTTAATGACGAGATCCCGGTGCCGGTCAGCCGGCACACGGAAGTACGGCGCGAGGATTTGCCGGAGGATGCGGGGCTGACAATCCTGTTGGAGTCCGACGAGGCCGGCCTATGCCTGATCCGGGACGAGGCCCGGCGGCAGATCTATATGTTCAATCACCTGGAATACGATACCCACACGTTGGCGGACGAATATCACCGTGACGCCGCCGCCGGTGAGGACATCCAGCTGCCGGCCCATTATTTCCCTGGCGACGATCCGTCTCAGATGCCCGTCAACCATTGGCGCGCCCATGCCAACGTGTTTATCGGCAACTGGATCAATGACCTCTATCAGTCGACCTCGTTTGAACTGGCCGGCATTCCCAAGCCCCGGGAATAGTCGGAATCACATCACTACGCCGCCATCTATGGTGTAGACCTGCCCGGTGCAAAAGGCGCTTTCGTCCGAAGCCAGGAACAGCACCAGGTTGGCGACTTCCTGGGCCGTGCCCAGGCGGCCCATGGGTTGGCGGGCAATGAAATCCTTGCGCTGTTGCACTGGATCGTCGGCGGCATTGATGCGGTCGCCCAGCGAAGGCGTGTCGACGGTGCCGGGCGCGATGGCGTTGCAGCGGACGCCCTGACCCACATAGTCGGCGGCGATGGATTTGGTCAGGCCGGTGACGGCGGCTTTTGACGAGCTATAGACGCAACGGCTGACAATGCCCTTCATGGCGGAAGCGACGGAGGATGTGTTGACGATGCTGCCGCCGCCATTTTCCAGCATGGCGGGCAGGAAGGCGCGGCACATCCGGTACATGGATTTCACGTTCAGATCGAAGGCGAAATCCCAGTCCTCCTCCGTGGCCTCCAACAAGGTGCCGTTGTGTACGTAGCCGGCGCAGTTGAAGAGAATATCCACCGCGCCGTGCCGATCCGCCGCCGCCTGGATGGCGGCGCCGTCGCGGGCATCCAACTGTTCGATGGTGAGATTGTCCCGGCCTTCCAGTTCACCAAGGATATCCATATTGATATCCGTGGCGATAACCTGGGCCCCTTCGCGCAGAAAAGTCTCCGTCGTGGCCCGGCCAATGCCTTGGGCGGCGGCGGTGATGAAGGCCCGTTTCCCGGCCAGACGTCCACTCATGCTCTGTTCCTCTAGTCCAGTTCGTCTTCGATGTAGGCGTTGATAACATCCTCGATGTTATCGTCGGCGGGAAAACCCAGGGCGCCGGCCTTGTCCGAAAAGGTCGTCTTGGGCCAGCCGTCAACGATGGCCTGGGTCGCGGGGTCAACCTCGAAGGTAATTTTGCCCCTGGTCCGATTGGTCTCCAGGTCATTTACCGCCGCTGCCGCAGCGCCCATGGAGACGGAGAAACCCGACAGCAATATGGCCCGGCTGGCGCCAAGTTTTGTGGCATCCAGCTCGTGCATATGCATGAAGCATTCGACCACAGTGCGCGGCGACATGATGGCCATGCGAGATTCGGGCGTTACCGGGCAGACCATATCGACGCCGTTTAGAGGCTCGCGGATAATGCCCGAGGCAAAGCCCGACGCCGCCTTGTTCGGCTTGCCCGGCCGTACCACGATGGTCGGCAGGCGCATGGCCCGGCCATCGATATAGCCCTTACGGCTATAATCGGTGATCAGGTATTCGCCCATCACCTTTTGCGCGCCATAGGAGGTCTCGGGAGTGATAGGGGTCAGATCGCCAACGGTCTCGGGCACTTCGCCGCCATAGACGGCCAGGGAGGAAGCAAATACAACGCGCGGTGCGCCGTCCGCGGCACGGGCGGCTTCCAGAACGTTGCGGGTGCCGTCCAGATTGACCTGATAGCCCAGGTCGAAATCGGCCTCCGCGCCGGCGCTGACCACGGCGGCGAGATGAAAGACGCTGTTGGTCTCGGCATCAATAACATTCGCCACCAGGCCGGCATCCGTTATATCGCCGACCACGGCGCGCACTCGGTCGTCGCTGAATTCACCGTCGGGCGGGGCCACCGCATCGAACAGGACGACTTCGGTGACGTCCTCTTTTTGCCCGGAGGCGCCGGTCAATTGTCCCAATGCCAGAATTCGATGCGCCAGTTTGCGGCCAATGAAGCCGCCGCCGCCCGTTATCACCACTTTCATCGCCTAATCCCCAAGCTAAACATTTTTGGCCAAACATTGTTGCCAGCGTATTGCCCCATCGAAGGGCGGAGGTCCAGTGTTTAACTCAGGAAGGGTTCCAGGCGGTCCATGGCGTCGTCCAGGCGGTCCAGGGTGGAGGCGAAACAAAGCCGGATGAAACCCTCGCCCTTGGGCCCGAAGGCGGCGCCGGGCGCCAACCCCACATGGGTCTCGCGCAGGATCTCTTTGCAGGTGTTTAGCGAATCCGTCATGCCGTCGACGGCGAAAAAGGCATAAAAAGCGCCGTCCGGGCGGTGCACCCGTACCTTGGGCATGGCCTGTAGCCGATCAATCGTCAGATCGCGGGCCTGTTTATAGCGGGCCACGGTCTCGGTCACGAAATCCTCGCCCTCGCGCACAGCGGTGACGCCGGCGACCTGGCTGAAATGCGCCGGACAGGAGTAGTGAAACTCGATCATTTTCTCCAACGTTGGCATCAGCGCCGTTGGCGCCGTTAGCCAGCCCAGGCGCCAGCCGGTCATGCACCAGGATTTGGAGAAGCTGTTGACCACCACCAACTTATCGTCCGGTTCCGCGATCTCCAAAAAACTCGGCGCTGCGGGACCGTTGAAATACATCCGCGCGTAGACCTCGTCACTGAGCAGCCAGATACCCCGGGCGCGGCAGAAATCCAGCACCTGCCGCATCTCATCATGGCTCATTACCCAGCCGGTGGGGTTGGAGGGCGTGTTGATCAAAATGGCTCGGGTGCGGCTATCGACCATGGAAAACATCTGTTCCAGATCCAGGCTCCAGCCCTGATTGCCAAACTGCAGCCAGGCGAAGCGTGGCTCGCCGCCCATCACCCGGATGGTTTCGATCAGATTGGGCCAGACCGGGGCGCTGACCACCACGTTGTCGCCTGGATTGGTCAAAACCTGTTGCATCAGGTTGGTGGCGCTCATCCCAGAAGAGGTTACGGCGACGCGTTCGCTGTCGATGGGCCGTTGGTACAGATCGCTCATGTATTCGCCCAAGGCCTGGCGCAGTTCGGCAATGCCAAAATTTTCCGTATAAAAAGTATCGCCTCGATTCAGGGAGGCGGTGGCGGCCTGACAAATGAAGTCCGGGGTGGGTGCGTCGGGCTCGCCATACCAGAGGGCGACCACGTCATCCAGACCCATGCCCGCGTTTCCCACTTCCCGAATCAATGAATGGCCCAGATTTTCGACTGTTTCGCGTGCCCCAGCAGGGCCGCTGGCAAGATCATTATTGTTATTTTCGTTCATAAACTTCCTCGATTCCGGGTCATTTGCTATACCATGGCTCATGGCAAGTGGTTCTTCAAAATTGGCGGTCTATGCCGCATTGTTTGGCAATCTGGCGATTGCCATCACGAAATTTGGCGCCGCGGTATTTACCGGCTCCTCCGCCATGTTGTCGGAGGCGATTCATAGCGTCGTCGATACGGGCAACCAGGCTTTGTTGCTGTACGGGATGTACAGGGCCGGTCTGCCGGAGGATGCGCGGCATCCATTTGGCTATGGCAAGGAGCTGTATTTCTGGAGCTTCGTCGTTGCCATTCTGATATTTGGCCTGGGGGCAGGCTTTTCCATTTATGAAGGCATACACGGCATTTTGCAACCGACCCCGGTGGAAAACGCCATTATCTCCTATGTTGTTTTGGGCCTGGCTCTGATTTTCGAGGGCATCGCCGGCTTTCTCGCCCTGCGTCAGTTCCTCCGCGAAAAAGGTGATATGGGCTTTTTCGAAGCCGTGCGCCGGGGCAAGGATCCCGCACTTTTCACGGTGTTGTTCGAGGATGGCGCCGCCATGCTTGGTCTGCTCATTGCCATGGCCGGCATCTTCCTGGGCCAGCAGTTGCAGCTGCATTGGTTGGATGGGGCTGCCGCCGTGGCCATTGGCCTGTTATTGGCGGGCGTGGCGATGTTCCTGGCCTATGAATGCAAGGCCCTGTTGATCGGCGAGGCGGCGGAACCGCATGTGGTGGAGGGCTGCCGGGCACTGCTGAATGGTGATCGCCGGGTGACGCGGGTGGCGGATGTGCGCACCATGCATCTGGGGCCAAGCGAGATTCTGCTGGCGGCCGACTTGGATTTTGCCGATGGCCTGACTTCACAGGAGGTGGAGGCGGCCACGGCGGAATTGGAAACCAAGCTGCGGCGGAATTTTCCGGAGGTTCGCCGGATCTATTTGGAGACCCGTCATCTCACCTAAATCCGGCAAGATGCCGTTAACCATAATTAAACCGTGTCTTGGCAGACTGCGCCCTGAATAATTTTTGGGACCGCATCCTTGTGTTAATGCATTTGTTCATCCTGGTGTCCTACGGCGTGGTTTCCGCAGCGGCTGGCTATGTGCTGTCGCAATCGGTAAGCGAGCTTGCGCCGACGACCTGCTATCTGATCGCGGGCGCGGGATTTCTCGTGGCCGCGCTGATGCATGAAATCGTTTCCCGGCGTCTGGAGCAGCGCGACCTGGCCGGCCAGTTGGACATGGCGTTTGACGAAGTGGACGAGCTGCGTGACGTCAATCGTGATTTGATGGCGGATGTGGTCCGTGTCCGCGAGGAGGTCGCCGTTCTTTGCGAAGTGGTGGAAAATGCCGCCGATGAAGCCAATCAGGCCTTGGCGCAAGAAATGAAGGTGCTGCAATCCCAATTGGGCCATTTGGAAACGGTGCGGCGGCCCAAGGCGGCGCGGCCGAGCCGGCGCAAGCCCAGCAGCAAAGCGTCGCAGCAACGCCAGGCCGCCAACCAGGCGTCGGAGAGCGCGGTCGCGGCGAGTGCCCCGCAAGAGCCGAGTAACGTTGCCAGCTCCCAGAGTTATGAAAGCCCGGTTGATGAAGAGGAAATCCTTGGCCATATTCGCGAGGCCCTGGAATCCAACCGTGTCGATCTTTATATCCAGCCAATTGTCAGCCTGCCGCAACGGCGGGCCCAGCATTTCGAGGCGTTTTCGCGCATTCGAACCGCCGATGGCCGCATCGTCGCGGCCCGGCAGTACTTGGAAGTGGCCAAGAAACAGGGGCTGATCGGCACCATCGACAATTTGTTGCTGATGCGTTGCGTGCAACTGTTGCGGCGCAATGAAAAGCGGCAAAGTGATGTCAGCTTCTTCGTCAATATTTCCGACCACACCCTGAATGATACGGAATTCCTGGATCAGTTTATCGGCTTCATGGCTTCCAACCCCACCCTGGCCTCGCGCCTGGTGTTTGAGATTGGGCAGCGGGACGTCATGAGCCTATCCGACACCGTTTTGGAGCAATTGGCCGCCCTGGGCGAGCTGGGCTTCCGCTTCTCCATGGATCAGGTCGAGGATCTGGAGATCGATTTCCAGGCCCTGGCCCAGGCCAATTTCCGCTTTATCAAAGTGCCCATTTCATTATTGCTGACGCTGCCCGAAGATAGCGCCAACTGGGTGCATCCGCGCAATCTGAAGGCCAAATCCACGGTCTCCGAAATCGCGCTGGTGGTGGAACGGATTGAACAGGAATCCGATGTCATCGAAGTGCTGGAATACGGCTTCGACTTTGGTCAGGGCTTCCTCTTCGGTGCGCCAAGGCCCAGCCGTGACGAGGCCGACGCGGCCTGAGTGTTTTCTCGACCCTTCAGAAAAATTCCATAGTGGTTTAGGCTTACCTGTCTTTGTCTTTGTTCAAGATTAGGTGCTAGCCATGGATATGACCTTTAGCGCGGAAGATGCTGCGTTCCGGACCGAGGTGCGGAACTATCTGGCGGAGGCGATGCCGGCCGATTTGAAATACAAGGTCGACAACGGCATCGAAATGCAGCGCGATGACGTGGTCGCCTGGCACAAGATCCTATACGACAAGGGCTGGGTCGCGCCGAACTGGCCGGAAGAGCACGGCGGGCCCGGCTGGAACCTGACGCAGAAGTACATTTTCGACGAGGAACTGGCCCTGGCCGGCGCGCCGCGTCTCGTGGTCTTCGGCATCAATATGTGCGGTCCGGTGCTGATCGGTTTTGGTACCAAGGAACAGCAGGAACGTTTTCTCCCCCCCATGCTTTCGGGCGAGCATATCTGGTGTCAGGGCTATTCCGAGCCCGAGGCCGGCTCCGATCTGGCCTCGCTGCGCACCATGGCGGTCCGCGATGGCGACGAGTGGGTTATCAACGGTGTCAAGACATGGACCACAAAGGCCCATTGGGCCGATTGGTGCTTTGTCCTGGCGCGCACCCAGACGGGGGGCAAGAAACAGGAAGGTATCAGCTTTATTCTGGTCGATATGAAGACGCCGGGCATCGAGACGAAGCCGATCTATTTGCTGGACGGCTTGCACGAGACCAACATGGTCTATTACACCGACGTCCGGGTGCCGGTGGAAAATACCGTCGGCGAGATCCACAAGGGCTGGTCCATCGGCAAGTATCTACTTGCTCATGAACGTATGTCGGGCGGCTCTTTGGGCCAGCATAAAGCCTTGCTACGGCAACTAAAGCAGATCGCGGCGGAAGACGAGCAGACCGGCGGCCAGTCCCTGGACAAGGACCCTGCCTTTGCCCGCCGTATCGCCGAGGCCGAGATCGAGCTGCGCACCCTGGAAGGCTTCAACATGCGCGCCATCGACAAATTCTCCCGCGATGGGGAGTTGGGCGGCAAAGCGCTCGGTGCGGAGGCGAATATTTTCAAAATCCGCAGCACGGAAATCCAGCAGCGCCTGACCGAGCTGAAGGTGGAGGCGATCGGCTATTATGCTAATCCCTACCAGATGGCGGCCCTGCAACACGGCTGGAACGCATTGAACGAACCAGCTGTTGGCGCCGACTATGCCAACGGTTGCATGCCCGCCTACTTGCATTTCCGCAAGGTTTCGATTTATTCCGGCTCGAACGAAATCCAACATGGCATCATCGCCAAGGCGCAGCTGGGAATGTAATTATGAAAGCAATGATTATCCGCGAAAGCGGTGAACCGTCGGTCTTTGAAGCGGCGGATATCCCGGTGCCTGAGATTGGCCCCGGCCAGGTCCTGGTCCGGGTCGCGGCGACGTCCGTTAATCCGGTGGATTGGAAAATCCGCAAACTTGGCCTGCCGCTAGGTCCAGATATGCCCGCCGTCCTGCAAGGCGATGTGGCCGGCGTGGTGGAGGCGGTCGGCGCCGATGTCAGCGCCTTTGCGGTGGGCGAGGAGGTCTATGGCTGCGCCGGTGGCGTCAAGGGCACAGGCGGTGCGTTGGCAGAATTCATGGCCTGCGATGCCGAGTATCTGGCGCCGAAACCAACCAATCTATCCATGGCGGAGGCCGCTGCCCTGCCGCTGGTCTGTTTGACCGCCTGGGAAGGGCTGGTTGAAGGTGCCAATGTCGGCTGGGGTCAGACGGTTCTGGTTCACGCGGGCGTGGGCGGTGTCGGCCATGTGGCCATCCAGATCGCTGTTGCACGTGGCGCCACAGTCTACGCCACCGTGTCAGGCCCCGAGAAAGCCGAGCTAGTTAAAGGCCTTGGTGCCATTCCCATCAATTACCGGGAAAACAGTGTCGCGGAATATGTGGCGGCGCACGCCAACGGAGTCGGCTTTGATATCGTTTACGACACGGTTGGCGGTGAGAATATTCCTAAATCCTGGGAAGCCGCGAAGCTGCGCGGCACAGTGATCAGTTGCCAGACCAATTCGACCCAGGATTTGACGCCGCTGCACCTGAAAGGTCTGCAGCATATCGGTGTTCTGATGTTGATCCCATTGCTGCATGGCAGGGGCGGCGCGGCCCATGGCCAGATCATGCGCGAGATTACCGCCCTGGCTGAGGCCGGGCAGATCCGTCCCTTGATGGACGGCGAGCCTTATGCGCTGGAAAATGTCGCCGATGCCCATGCCCGCATGGAATCCGGGCTGGCCATGGGCAAGGTGGTGGTGCGCGTTAGCGGCTGACGGCCACGCTGTTGACGGTGGCGGGAAATTCGCCGCGCCACAGACCGCGTTTTCGGTTGCGGGCGCTGGCCTCGACCTCTCTATAGCGGGCCGTTGCCACATTGTTGGGCCGGGCCCAGCCTGTGTAAATCATGCCCTCCGACAAATCATAGCCCCCGGCGGTGCAGGTCGCCAGGGTAATGCCGCCGGCATTCGGTTTGCCATGGGTCCGACATATGGCGTCCGCGCCCGCTGTCAGGTCCATTAGGGCGGTGGTGGCGACATGGCCGCAGGAAATGGATTTGGCGCCCAATGGGCATTGCTCGCCAGGCTGCGGCGCCGCGATGCCGTGCAGGCGTACCAGATGTTCGCCGATGCGCATGGTCGCCGCATCGATCACCTTGACGGGGCCGGACAATGTGTCCGCATACACCGGTGCGATAATCAGGTGGCTAAGGATAAGCAGCGGGATTATTCTCATCGCCGAACAATGAACAAGATCCCGATCAATGGGAAATCAAACATTTGAGAGCAGCGTCGCAGGAGCAGACCATGTCGGAAACACCAAGCCCGGAGCTAAATTATCTGGAGCCAAAGCTGGATGTGGAACGGCGGGACGATGGCACCCTGATCCTCTCCTCGCCCCATGCCCTGGCCGACGGCGTGGCGCAGTTGGGGGTCTATCTGCGCCGCTGGGCCGAGGCGGCGCCGGATCGGACATTTCTGGCGGAACGCAACAGTGCGACCGATGTCGGCGATTGGTGCGAGATAACTTTCGCCGCCGCCCGTGCCCAGGCTGATGCGATTTCCCAGGCGCTGCTGGACCGTGGCCTGGGCCCGGACCGGCCGTTGATGATTTTGTCGGGCAATTCCCTGAAACAGGCGCTGTTAACCCTTGGCGCCATGCAGGTGGGCATTCCCGTGGCGCCGGTGTCGCCTGCCTATTCCCTGATGAGCCAGGATTTCGCCAAGCTGCGCCACATCTTTGATCTGGTGCGCCCGGCAATGATTTATGTGGAGGCCGCCGCGCCTTTCGCAGGCGCCCTGGAGAGCCTGGATCTGGACGGGGTCGAGGTATTGGATGGCGGCGGCACGGCGTTTGGTGACCTGCTTGCCACCGCCGCTGGGGCGCGGGTGGAAGAGGCATTCGCTGCCCAAGGACCGGACTCGGTCGCAAAGTATCTCTTCACCTCCGGTTCCACCGGTCTGCCGAAAGGCGTGATCAATACCCAGGGCATGCTGTGCGCCAATATGCAGCAACTACAACAGGTTTGGCCGTTCCTGCTGGAACAGCCGCCGGTCTTGGTCGATTGGCTGCCTTGGAACCATACCTTTGGCGGCAATATCGTCTTCAACAATGCTTTGGCCAATGGCGGCACCTTATATATCGACGGCGGCAAGCCGGCGCCGGGCTTGATCGACTTGACTGCCGATAATCTGCGCCGGGCCTCGCCAAGCCTGTATTACAATGTGCCCGCCGGCTTCGCCGCCCTGCTGCCTTTCCTGGAGGCGGACGCAGCGTTGCGGGACAATTTTTTTCGTGATTTGCGGCTAATTTTTTATGCTGGCGCCGCCCTGCCGCAGGATCTCTGGCGGCGGATGGAGGCGGCCTCGATCCAGTCATTGGGCCGCGCGGTGCCCATGGTCTCCGCCTGGGGCTCGACCGAGACCGCGCCCATGGCGACATCGGTGCATTGGGCCATTGACCGGGCCGGGGTGATCGGTTTGCCGGTGCCGGGCACGGAGATCAAGATGGTACCGAACGGCGGAAAGATGGAGTTGCGCGTGCGCGGCCCCAACGTTACGCCGGGTTATTTGAAACGGCCCGACCTGACGGCCGAGGCGTTCGACGATGAAGGGTTTTATTGTATCGGCGATGCGGGGCAATTCGCGGACCCGGACGATCCGGTCAAGGGTTTGGTTTTCGATGGCCGGGTGGCGGAGGATTTCAAGCTAACGACGGGCACCTGGGTCAATAGCGGCGGCGTGCGCCTGGCGGCGTTGGGGGCGGCGGCCCCGGCGTTGCAGGACGTCGTGGTGGCGGGCCATGACCGCGACTTTGTCTCTCTGCTGGCCTGGCCAAATCTGGCCGGCTGCCAGTCCCTTTCCGGCGAGGGTGATTTGGACGCCGAGGGCGCGGTGTCGTCCGAGGCGGTGCTGCGGCATATCCGCGATGGTTTGGGCGCCTACAACGATGCCAACCCGGCTTCGTCCACGCGCATCAGCCGATTGTTGCTGTTGGCCGCGCCGCCGGCCATTGACGCCAATGAAATCACAGACAAGGGCTATATCAATCAACGCGCGGTGCTGGAGAACCGCGAGCCTGAGGTCAGGCGCCTTTACGCTGAGGCGCCGGACAGTGACGTTATTGTGCTTTAGGAACTGAGAAGCTGAAGGTGGAGCCGATCTCGGGATCGCTTTCCACATGGATTTTACTGCCGTGCGCGGCGGCAAATTCACTGCAGATTTGCAGGCCGAGGCCGGTGCCGGGTTCGCCCAGTGTGCCGATTGTCGATTGCTGGACCGTGAAATCGAGCAGGCTGTCCAGGCGGCTACTCTCGATGCTGACGCCGTTGTCGGTGACGGATATTTCGACGCGATCGGTACCCAAAGGCGTCACCCCGACATCCACGCTGCCGCCGGGTTTTGTAAACTTGATAGCATTACTGACAAGATTACGTAGCAGCGATTCAATCATATCGCGGTCGATCGTAACGAAGTCTTCGGTAAGATTGGCATTTAGCGCAATGCCTTTTTCTTCCGCCGTCTTGCGTTGAAGCTCGATAACGCCTTGGATCACGGCACGCAGATTCTCATCAGAAACGTCGAATTTCGTGTCACCCATTTGGTTGCGCGACCAGCGCAAAAGATTGTCCACCAGTTGCAATAACCGGCTGCCGCTGCGGTTGATTTCCCGGGCGTAGTCACCCAGTTCCTGCCGCGTTGCCCGCTCCGTATGATCGGCGATCAACTGGGCAAAACCCAAAAGCGTATTAAACGGACTGCGCAAGTCATGTGCGACGATGGAAAACAGTTTGTCTTTCAACAGATTCGAGCGGGCCAACTCGTCCCGCTGCGCCGTCATCTCGGCCTCGGCGATTTTCTGCGTGCTGATATCATGGAATGTAACCAGCCGCGCGCCGCCGGGCAGGGGGCGTGAGATCACTTCGTAGTGCGATTTGCCGCGCAATGTCAGTTCGCTACGTTCGGAATGGTCGCCTGTCAGGACAGCCATGCGGGCTTCGAGTATTTCCTTTGGGTCGCCCTCACCGTAGTCGCCTCGCTCCGCCACGTACGTCACGATGGACCGCCAGGTCGTACCCGCCGTCATGAGTCGATCAGGCAGGTCGAATATTTCCTGCATCGTCTCGTTCCAGGCAAACAGGCAGCCGTCGGAATCATAGGCCGCGACGCCTTGGGGCAGGTTTTCTAGAATTTCACGCAGAAAATATTCGTTGCTGCCAGCCTCGAGGCCGCCCTGCCAACGGCGCGGCGCGGCGTCATCAACGGCCGCAATACGAACCTTTTCAGACACACCGGTGCGACGGCCTTCGTCCGGGCCTTTACCATCCCATTCAAGCTGGGCTGAAGAATTATCGAGCCGCCGGTGCATGGTCAGTAACTCGTTTACAGTTGTGACGGTTAGAGCAGCCTGTGCTGGTGTTCATTCGCCGCTATGGGAAAGCGATCTCCTAATAATCTTACTTTCCGCATACAACCATTCTACGGGGCATAATCCTAATGGAGTGTAAACACTTGCCGCACGGTGCTAGATTTGTTCGCCCCGGGCGATAAAATGCGGGTTTTCAAAGCCATTTTTGCCATAAAGCAAGGGACTTCCGTCCAACCGCGAGACGCTGCCGCCGGCGCAGGCTAGAACCGCGTGCCCGGCTGCCGTGTCCCATTCCATGGTTCGGCCCAGGCGAGGATACAAATCCGCCGCGCCTTCCGCCAAGCGGCAGAATTTAAGGCTGCTGCCCGCATCTACCCTTTCCTTGATGTTGAAATCAGCCAGAAAGTCATCGGTTTCCGGTGATGCATGGGAGCGGCTGACCATCGCGACCAGGCCATCGCCGCCTGGCGTCCGAACGCTGATCGCCTGCGCTGCGTCCGTACCCCGTTTGCGGCTGACTTGCCCAGCTCCAGCGGCGGTATAGGTTTCGTCCTTGGCTGGCACATGCACCGTGCCCAGCACCGGCAGCCCATCGCGGATCAGGGCGATATTGACCGTGAAATCGCCATTTCGCGAAATGAATTCCCGGGTGCCGTCAAGGGGGTCAACCAGCCAGAACGGTCCCGCGCCCACATCCGGCTGGTGTCCGGCGGCGACCTCTTCCTCGGCCACGACGGGTATATCCGGGGTCAATGCGCGCAAGGCGGCCACGATAATCGCTTCTGCCGCCTGATCGGCTTCGGTTACCGGTGAATCATCCGCTTTGGTCTCAACCGCGAAATCGCGGCTGTAAATTTCCATGATGGCCGCACCAGCCTGCAATGCAATGGCTTCGATGGCCGTTGCTAGTTCCTTATCGCTTTGCGTCATGGTCTAGCGCCCTCCCGTCGCTTCGATGGTGGTGGCATTTATGTATGAGGCGGCATCGCTGACCAGCCAAAGGGCCGTTCTGGCCATTTCTTCCGAGGTGCCGGCCCGGCCCATGGGGACGGTCGGCGCCAATTGCGCGACCCGGTCCGGCAGGCCCATGCGGGCGTGGATCTCTGTATCGATGACACCGGGCTGCAGACCAACGACGCGAATGCCTTCCGCCGCGACTTCCAACCCCAGTCCCTTGGTGAAGGTCTCCAAACCGCCTTTTGATGCCGCGTAGTGCAGATATTGACCGGCCCCGCCCAACCGTGCCGCGGCGGAGGTAATGTTGACGATCACCCCGCCTTGACCGCCATGCCTTGTCGACATGCGCTTGACCGCCTCGCGGGCGCAGACAAACGGCCCGATCAGGTTAAGGCGGAAGACATCCGCCATGTCCGCTTCCGTCATTTCGTCCAGGCGGCCTAACTCGCCCGTCTTGCCCGCATTGTTGATCAGGGCGGTGATGGGCCCCAGATCCCGGTCGACGGTATTGAACAACTCGATGATATCGGCTTCCCGGCCCATGTCGCCGCCAACGGCGATGGCCTGTCCGCCCGCCCCATTGATTTCCGCCACAACCGCCTCGGCCCGGTCGGGACTGCTGTTATAATTGACGCAAACCTTGAAGCCTTGTGCCGCGCCCAAAACCGCGCAGGCCGCCCCGATGCCCCGGCTCGCTCCGGTCACCACTAAAACGCCAGACATTGATTATCCACTCCCGAGGCCAACTAAATCGGGGCGGAACACACCACCTTGGCGAGGCGGGGTCAAGTCCCCGCGTCAGCTTTCCGAATTGGGTTCGATATGCAGCGTGGCGCCGTCGACCCCAGTAACCCGTACCTTGGTTCCAGCGGGCAGATCGGCTGCTTCCGCCGTCTTCACCGTCCAGGTGCCGTCATCCACCCGCATCCGGCCGCGTCCGTTGACGACGGCATCGTCCAGGACGAAATCCCGGCCGACATATTGCGCGCCGCGGCGGTTCAGATCGGGATGATCCGTAGCCAAGGGCCGACGTTTCAGATAGCGGCGCGAGCCCACGATGGAGACCACGGACAGAACGGCAAACAAGGTGAACTGCCATTTCCAATCCAGCTCCGGCACCAGGAAGACCACGGCGCCAACCACGCCGGCGGCGATGCCCAGCCACAAGAACACGGCGCCGGGGGCGAATATCTCCAGGATCACCAAGGCCAGTGCGGCGATGAACCAATCCCAATAGGCCAGGGTTTCCAGATAAAGCAGGACCTGCACTCAATTATCCTCCACTACGCGGGATGGGAGAGCCGCCGGTGCCGCCGCTATCGTCGCGATCGCCAAAGCTCTCGCGGGCGATCTCGGCAATGCCGGCAACAGAGCCCATGACCGAGGTCGCGTCCAACGGCAGCATCAGGACTTTCTGATTACGGGATGTGGCGATCTGGCCCAAGGCCTCGACATATTTCTGCGCCACGAAATAGTTGATCGCCTGCACGTCGCCTCTGGCGATGGCCTCGGATACCATGGTCGTGGCGGTGGCCTCGGCCTGGGCTTCCCGCTCCCGTGCCTCGGCATCGCGGAAGGCCGATTCCCGCCGGCCCTCGGCTTCCAGAATGGCGGCCTGCTTCTCACCCTCGGCGCATAGA
>CAYWYB010000092.1:0-16237 GCA_964462145.1 uncultured Rhodospirillaceae bacterium | reverse complement strand
CAGGCGCGGATCGCCAACAGGCCGGAATGGAAATAGGTGCCGTCGCCAATATTCTGGAAGATATGCCCGGCCTTGGAATAGGGGAAATGGCCGATCCAGTTGGCGCCCTCGCCACCCATCTGAGTATGGGCATCGGTGTTGCGGTCCATATACGAGGCCATGTAATGACAGCCGACGCCGCTTTGCCCGCGGCTGCCTTCCGGCACCTTGGTGGAGCTGTTGTGCGGACAGCCGGAGCAGAAATACGGTATGCGGGTTACGGCCAAGTCCTGTCGTTGCGCCGTGCGCGCCGCCTTGGCGTCAAGAAAAGTCAGACGTGCATCGATCTGATCGCTGCAATGAAAATGCGCGATCCGCCCGGCCAGGGCGCGGGCAATTTCCTCGGCCCCGAATTCACCACAGCCCGGCAGCATTTCGTTGCCCTCACTGTCTTGGCGGCCCACCACGCGGGGCCGCTGCCCGTCGGGCAGATCGTAGAGGGCGTCGCGTACCCGGCTCTCCATGAAGCGGCGTTTTTCCTCGACCACGATGATCTCTTCCAGGCCGGCGGCGAAGTCACGCACCACCTCTGTATCGAAGGGGAAGGGCATGCCCATTTTCAGCATGACGATGCCCAGATCAGCCGCCTGCGCGCCATCAATGCCCAATTCCATCAGGGCCTGGCGTACATCGACGGAGGCCTTGCCGCTGGAAATAATGCCGATGCGCGGTTTCGGGCTTTGCATCACCACCTGGTTTAGATTATTGGCCCGCGCGAAGGCCAGGGCGGCAGGCAGCTTGAACTGACGCAAACGCGGTTCCTGCAGGACCCAGCGGTCGCCGCCCCGGATGTGAACGCCATCATCGGGAAAGGTAAATTCAGGCAGCACGATTTTCAGACGATGCGGGTCGCCCTCGACCGGGGCGGCGGCATCCACCGTATCGGCAACGATTTTCAGCCCGGTCCAGGCGCCGGTAAAGCGCGACATGGCCCAGCCGTACAGGCTGTAATCAATGATCTCCTGCACCGAGGCAGGATACAGCATGGGCATCTGCAAATCGGCGAACATGGTTTCCGATGCTGCCGGCACGTCCGTTGATTTCATGGCGTGATCATCGCCGACCACGGCGAGGGCGCCGCCGTGTTGCGAGGTGCCAAGCAGATTGTTGTGGCGCATGCTGTCGATGGAACGGTCCAGCCCCGGTCCCTTGCCGTACCACATGGCAAAGACACCATCATGGGTACTGTCGCCGAACATGGAAGATTGCTGGGTGCCAAGGCAGGCGGTGGCGGCCAGGTCCTCATTGATGCCGGGCACGAAATGTATGGCGCGGTCGGCCAGGAAGCGGTTGGCGCGCCATAACTCCTTGTCGATATTATGCATGGGCGAGCCGCGGTAGCCGGAGATGAAACTGGCCGTGTTCAGCCCGGCGGCCTGGTCGCGGAGGTATTGCATCATGGCGGCCCTTACCAGGGCCTGGCTGCCGGTCAAATAGACCTGACCATGCTCGCTTTGATATTTGTCATCGAGAGAGACTGCCGCCAAGGTCATGGCTCATCCTCGCTATCGGGTATCATCCATAGGCGTTGCCTTAATGATCCATCTAAACGGCCGGACTGGCAAGTATGGCGGTGCGCTGAATTTCGTGTTTCTTAATTATTATCAGTCTATTGTGGTATGACTTTAGCAGCATTGCAGACTGTCTGATTATCGAGTTTCGAGTGTAGCCATGTCCCAATACGCAAAGTTTGAAGGACAAGACATAAACTTTCGTGGCGTTCTGGAAGGTTGCCTGATTGGTGTCGCGATCCTGGACGCGCGCAGCAAGCGGCGCCTATTTGTCAATCAGGCTTTTGTCGAGATGCTGGAAGGCGTCTCGGCGGGAGATCTGCTGACCCGGGATATTAGCGAGACTTGGGTCGATCAGGATGCGCTGGCGCGCAACTTGCGCCACATGGATGCGGGCGCGCATTTGGTCAAAACCGAGACCGAGCGTTTGACCCTGACCGGCAAGCCAATTTGGCTAATGATGCACACCCAGGCAATTCAATTCGAGGGCAAGGCGGCGCTGCTCAACTGGCATGTCGACATCACGGACCGCAAGATGGCCGAAAGCGCCCTGCGCTCCAGCCAGGAACAATTGAACATTCAAGTTGCTGAATTGCGCCTCCGGGAAGAGCGTTTGGAAGCGCAGGCAAAAACGCTGGTCGATTTGGCGGAAGATCAGGCCGCCATGCGGGTTGAATTGCAGCGCCTGAATCATCACAAGGACAAATTCTTTTCCATTATCGCCCATGATTTACGCGGGCCATTCAATGCCATGCTGGGCTATAGCGAATTGTTATCTCAAAGCGCCCTGACCATGAAACGGACGGCCTTGGCGGAATATGGCGCCTCCGTTCATGAGGCGGCACAGCAGTCATTCAAATTGATGGAAAATCTGCTGGAATGGTCGCGCCTGCAAATGGACCGTGCCAGCGTCGAGATCGAGGTGTTGGATTTATGCGGGCCTGTTCAAGCCAATGTCGATTTGTTGTCATCCATCGCCACGGAAAAAGGTGTGTTGCTGATCAGTGATGTGGTGCAGCCGGTGATGGCGCGGGCGGATGTGAACATGATCGATACGATTCTGCGCAATTTGATCAACAACGCCATCAAATTCACGCCCAGCGGCGGCCGCATCACGGTATCCGCCGTACAAGCCGGCAGCGAGGGGCAAATCAGGGTGGCGGACAGCGGCGTGGGCGTCAGCGGCGATCACCTGAAAGACCTGCTGCGCATCGACCGCAAGACCACGACAACGGGAACTTCCGGAGAGACCGGGACGGGCTTGGGGCTGCCCTTGTGCGCGGAACTGATCGAAAAGCAGGGCGGCACCATTGCCCTCGATAGCGTCTTGGGCAAAGGCATGACCGCAACCCTAAGCCTGCCCCAGTGAGAGCTATTAGCCAGGGAGAGCTATTAGGTTAAGCGTGTGCCGGCGCGGTTCAGGTCACTAGAGCATTTCCGGGCTATTGTGACGCATTTGATGGCCACCTCAAGCCATTCGGGTAGGCGCGTTGCGCCGCGCGATGTGGGGCATCGGGCAAGCAACGCAACGCCGCCGAATGGCTTGAGGTGGCCACCGAAGGCCGGCTTCCCAGATCCCGTGGCGGCACAAATTCTGGGGCGGTTCTTGAACGATGTCCCACATCGGCCCGCGAACCGCGTCTACCCACGGAACCTGGGAAGCCGGTCAAATGGGTCAGAATAGCCCGGAAATGCTCTAGGCTTTCGATTTGCTGATAATCGTGTTCAGGCCGGCGATGATCTGCTTGGCGACCTCCGGGCCCGCGCCTTTGATCTTGTCAACCACAACAGTCTGCATCGCCTGCAGATGCGCCGAGATGGCCATCTGTTCGGTTGTTCCGACCTGATCGACCCTGGCGAGATACTCACACAACAAACGACCGATCTCCGCCACCAGACTATAGCCGAAGGTACCAGCCTCGCCACGAACATCGTGCACTTTGGTAATAAGCCGCTTCAGATCATATTCGTTGCGGTCCTGCATCTCGACGAACAGCGAGTTCAGGGCGCGCATCTCGTCTTCAAACCGAGCCTCAAAGGTAGGCTTGACGCTTTGCAGGACATCTTCCGCCAAAATCAGGGCGGCGTGATTGGCGCCTTGCCTGGCACCGATCTTGGCCTGCAGCTTGTTCGGCGTTGCGTACATTTGATGGCTGCCCGTGAGGTCAGATGGTGCCGCCGTTTTCTCATTGCCGGTTTTGGCCATCACTACACCTTCAATCATTATTTACTATTACGCCGATGGCCAAGGTTAGCCGGACGCCGGTAAACAGCGCGTTAAAGTACCGGCATGGTTCCAGGCTACACCGGGCCGGAGGTAGATCTGCCGAACACCTGCTCTCTAAAAATCGCCCGCATGCGCGTTATTGTCCGGTCGAGAACCGCGCCATCGCCCATAACGGCGGCGATGATCATGGCGCCCTCCAATCCCGCGACAACGTCGAGCGGCGAAAAATCACCCTCCCGCGATGGCCAGGGCGCGAAGGTTTTCGTCAGCCAGTCAAGGTTGGCCTGAAAAAACAGCCGTATTTCCGATCGAATCATGTCCGGTAGGCCGATGGCCTCGGCGCCCAGTATGGCGCACAGGCAAACCGATTGATCAATAATCAAGGCGCCGCGGTAAAGCTCCAGATAGGCCTGAAACGCCGCCATTCTATCCTCGGGATGATCCGGATCAAGAGGCCCGGCGGCGGTACCCTCCAGTGCAGCCGTGAAGCGGTCTTTGTAGCGGCGCACCAGGGCGGCGCCCAGATCCTGTTTCTGGGGAAAATGATAATGCACACTGGCACTCTTCACCCCGACGTCGGTGGCAATATCCCTGAAACTGACCGCGTTATAGCCTACCTTGCGAATGCGCCGCTCCGCCGCATCCAATATGCCTTCATACATGCTGACCGGCGCATCCATGCCGTTGCCTCCCGCAAATCTATCTATCAATAGATAAATATCCTAGGCGTCTGTTTCAATGACCTGGCCGGCGGCAACAAGTTCATCGATTTCGGCCATCGAGAGGCCGGCATCACCAAGAACCTGGCGGCTGTGTTGGCCGATGGCGGGCGGGTCGTCGCGCACGGAAAAATCACGGCCGGCCATTTCCAAGGGCAGGCGCGGCGTTTTGATCCGCTTGCCGCTGGGAATTTTCATCTCGCGGAGTTTGCCGTCCATGTTCAGGTGGGGATCGTCCAGCAGGTCCTCGGGCTTGTTGACGGGGCCAAAGGCCAGTTGCGCCTTGTCACACCGCGCCAGCAGTTCCTCGGTGGAAAAACCCTTGCAGGTCTCGGCCACGGCGCCGACCAGCCACGAGCGCTGATCAACCCGGGCGCCGTTGCTTTGCAGCCGCTCATCGGCCAGCAGATCAGGCCGTTCGAAAACTTCGCAAAACCGCAGCCACTGAGTATCGGTGACCACGCCGATAAAGATCGGCTTGCCTTCGGCGCTTACGAACGTGTCGTAAATACCCCAGGCCCGGTTCGGTACCGACATGGGCACCAAATCCTCGCCACTGATGGCATGCTGCACGATGTGCTGGCCCACGGCAAAGACCGCCGTTTCGAACAAAGCCGCCTTGACCAGCTGCCCCTGGCCGGTGCTGTCACGTTCGCGCAGGGCGGCCAGAACGGCAATCACCCCGGCCATGCCGCCCATGATATCCACCACCGAAGCGCCGGCGCGCAGTGGCTGTCCCGGCGGTCCGGTCATATAGGCCAGGCCGCTCATCATCTGCACGATTTCATCCAGGGCCCGCCTTTCCTCGTAGGGGCCCGAGAGAAAACCCTTTAGCTGTAAATAGACCAGGCCGGGATTGAGAAGCTTCAGATCTTCATAGCCCAGGCCCAGGCGGTCCATGGTGCCGAGGGCAAAATTCTCCAACAGAACATCCGACTGCCGCACCAGGGCCTCCACCGCCGGGCGGGTGCCGGGCGCCTTCAGATCAATGGCCAGGCTTTGCTTGTTGCGGCAGAGCAGGGGGAAATAGCCAATCCCGACGCCTTGCAAATGCCGGGTGCGGTCGCCATCAGGCACCGGTTCGATCTTGGTTACCGTCGCGCCCAGGTCAGCCAGGACCATGCCGGCGGTCGGTCCCATCACCGCATGGCTGAATTCCAGCACCTTGACCCCCGCCAGGGGCAAACTCTCCGGCTTACTCATGCTCTTCCTCGTTCCCATAATCGGCTGCCATGCAATAGAATACCGCAACTGCTTCATGGCGTCCCCGGTCTATCGTCGCAGGTTGGGTAGAAAAGGTATAAAGTGCAAAGAAATTCCGAAGAATACTTGCACGTTCCAAACGGGGAGAAGTGAGCCATGAGCTCGAAGATTGTTTTCGTAACGACATTTCCGGCGGCGGCGGATTTCGCCCGGGAACTGGTGCCCACCGGCTATGAGCTGATTATCACCGAGGCCCGTAGCGCGGAATATAATGCGGCCCTGGCGACGGCCGAATATCTGGTCGGCTTCGTCGATATGCTGGTGGACGATGAATTGTACGCCGCCGCGCCCAATCTGAAACTGATCCAATTGCTCAGCGCCGGCTATGACCGGGCCGATATCCCCGCCGCGCAAAAAGCCGGCGTGCCGATTTCCAATAATGGCGGCGCCAATTCCGTGGCCGTTTCCGAACATGCCTTGCTGTTGATGCTGGCCACCTCCCGCCAGCTGGTGCGTCAGCACGGCGATGTGGCGGCGGGGCGCTGGCGCAGCAACAATGTGTTGGAACTGCACGAACTGCGGAACAGGAGCCTGGGCATTATCGGCCTGGGCGCCATCGGCAAAAAAACCGCGCGGCTGGCCCAGGCTTTCGGCATGGCCGTCACCTATTACGATATCGAACGCCTGAGCGAGGCGGAGGAAGACGCCCTGGGCGTGCGCTTTCGTCTGATGCGGGAGTTGTTGGCCGAGTCCGATCTGGTCAGCCTGCATGTGCCCCTTAACCCTTCGACCCAGCACATGATCGGCGCGGCGGAACTGGCCCTGATGAAACCGACCGCCACCGTGATCAACACCTCGCGCGGGCCGGTCATAGATGAAGTCGCCTTGCACGATGCCTTGGCCAACAACCGCATCGCCGGCGCCGGCCTGGACGTGTTCGATGTCGAGCCGCCGGCGCCCGAGAACCCTTTGCTTGGTCTGGACAACGTCACTCTGACACCGCACATGGCCGGCCCAACGTTCGAAAGCAACAAGGCGCGGGTGCGCAATGCCTTCGACAATGTGCAGCGCGTCAACCGGGGCGCGGCGCCGCTATGGGTTATTCCGGAACTCGAGGACGGATGAGCATCGTCGTCGGGCTGCAACTCGCCTATGCGCTGATCGGCACCACCTATAATTTTCTCTCCATCGCGCGGCTAAAGACGGGCCGGGCGCCCCTGTCAGCGACTAATGGCGGCGATTAATCCTTTCAAGGGCGTCGCGATCATGGCGCTGGTCGCTGGCGTCGCCCTGACCCAGCCCTGTCTGAATGTCGCGGCTTACGTCCTTTACTTCACACCGGTTGGACCGATGGCAAATTGGAACCAGATCCCAAATCCTGGGGCTCAATGGAGCCGGGTCTGAATAACGAAGCCGCAGTCTACCTAGCGGGTTTGAACCCAATGGCTGTGGGTGCGGACACCTGGGGCGTCGAAGCGGTCCCGCCGGCAAAAGACGACAAGATCTTCTACGGCCATGTCACGTTATTGAAGGAAAACGGCATTTATATCCTGGAGACCATGTATACGGGGCGCCTGGCAAAAGAGGGCGTGCATGAGTTCATGTTCGTCCTGGGCCAAGCCCGGGTCAGGGGTTCGGTACAGATGATCATCAACCCGGTCGCCATGTGGTAGCCGGCTGCAACAATCCGACGTCTGGGGGAGCGGTTCGCCGCTCCCCTTTTCGTTTGCTCTTTATGGGCGGATCGCGAAAATCGTCTAACGGTTGGCCATTCCGACCATGGTATTGAGTAGCAGGTTGACGCCGTTCAGGGTTTTATCCAACTCTATGCTTTCTTCCACATTGTGGCTGACGCCGCCGGTGCACGGCGTGAAGATCATGCCCATGGGCGCCACCTTGCCGATGGCATAGGCGTCGTGCCCGGCCTGGCTGCGGATCTCCATATAGCCAATGCCCATGTTATCCGCCGTTTCCTCCAGGGCCTTTAGGCAGATATCGGAAAACGGATTGTCGCCAAATGACCAGCTGTCGATGATCTCCATCTTCACATTGGCCTTTTCCGCCGCCGCGTCCATGGCCGCCTTGACCTCCGCCAGCATCTGGTCGGCCATATCCGGTTCGGGATGGCGGAAATCGACTGTCAATTGTGCCGCCTCGGGAATGATGCCGGGCAGATTGGGAAAGCAGCTGATGAAGGGCGTCGTGCTTTTGCCGCCCTCGGGGTGATGCTGCCAGCCTATGGCGTCCACCGCCGTAATCAAATGTGCCGCGCCGACCAGGGCATTTTGCCGCTCGTCCATGGGCGTGGGTCCGACGTGGGCCGTGTTGCCCGTGACCTGAATGCGCAGGCCGTGGGATTTAAAGCCGCCGACCACGATACCGGTGTCGATGCCCATGCGCTCCAGCACCGGGCCCTGTTCAATATGCAGTTCAAGATAGGCCTCGAACTTGCTTTGGCCCAAGGAACGCGCGCCGTCATAGCCGATGCGTTGCAGCTCATCGCCAAAGCGCAGGCCGTCGGTATCCTCGGATGACAATACCGTCTCCAGGCTAAGATCGCCGACAAAGGCGAGGGAGCCCTGCATGGGCGGGGTATAGCGGGCGCCCTCTTCGTTGCTCCAGACCACCAGCTCGATCGGGCGCTTGGTCTCCAGGCCCAGATCATTCAGGGTGCGGATCACTTCCAGGCCGCTCATGACACCAAGGACGCCGTCGTACTTGCCGCCACACATCTGGGTATCAAGATGGCTGCCCGTGGCAATGGCGGGCAGGCTGTCATCGCGGCCCTTGCGGCGGGCAAAGATGTTGCCGACCTGATCCACCTCGACCTCACAGCCGGCGTCCCTGGCCCAGGCGCAAAAGGTATCGCGCATTTCCTTGTCCGCGTCCGTCAGCGGCAGGCGGCGCAGGCCGGTACCGCGCAATTTGCCGATTTCGCCTGAGGCTTCCAAACTATCCCAAAGCCTACCGCCGTTTACTTCCAGTGTGTTCTTGCTCATGGTTCTGTCCTTGAAAACAGCTAGCGCCAAATAGCCTAACGCCAAATTACCGCGCGCCACCTCAGCGCGATCCATCCTGTACACATTATGCCCAACAAGGCGTAAATCGTAACGGCGTTGGCGAAACCAGTCCAATCAACCAATGCGCCGGCCGTCAGCAGGCCCACGGGCAGGCCATAAACTGCCAATATGCGGACGCCCATGATACGGCCCCTGAATTGCTCCGGCGTGATTTGCAGCAAGGTCACCGACATGGAAATCATCGCCGTGCTTTGCACCACGCCGACAACCAGCAGAATGGCAAAGCCGGGCCATTTCGTATCCTGCCAGGCGAATATCACCATCAAAAGATACCAGATGATGATGGACAGTATCATGAACCGTCCCGGGCGCCGGGCGCCGCCGCTGACGATCATTGCGATGGAGCCCAGCAGGGCGCCGCCGGCATAGCCCGCCACCAGGTGGCCCAGGCCGTTTTGGTCGAGGGCGTAAATTTCCCTGGCCACGTATGGCAGCAAACCCATGGAGATCGGATAGGCCGTCAGATTGACCCAAAAGGCCAGCAGCATCAGCGCCAGCACCTCCGGCGTCTTCCAGACATAGGCCAGGCCGGCCTTCAGTTCCTGCCAGGCCGTGGTTCGGGGCGCCGCTGGTTTCGCAGCCGCCACCGCCGGGCCGGGACCGGCAACGCCAAGAGTCAGCAGAAGGGCGATGCCATACAACGCGGCAACGCCGATATAGGCTGGGCCGATGCCCAGGGTGGCGAACAGGCCCGCGCCGGCCAGGGCGCCGGCGATGCGGGCCGAGTCCATGGTCGTGCGCGACAGGCTGATGGCACTGGCCAGCATGCCGCTGGGCACCGTGTCGCCGATCAGGGAATTGCGCATGACCAGGTCCGAGGGACGCACCAGACCGGCCAGCAGGGCAAGGGCGAAGACGTAGTAGACATTCAAGCCGCCGCCCAGTGCCGGGATCAGTATGGCCAGGGCCAGGGCGGTGTATATGGCCCGCATGGTGCACAGCACCGCCCGCCGGCCAACCCTGTCGGCGACCACGCCCAACAACGGCGAAATCAAGGTACCGAGGAATTGCAGGGAGCCAAAGGCAGTCAACAGCAGCACCGAATTCGTTTCCACCAGCACGTACCAGCCCAGGATCAGGATCTCCATCTCGAAGGCCCAGGAGGTCAGCAGATCCGACGGCCACTGAAAGCGGAAACTGCGCACCGCGAAAGGCGCCAGGGCTGACGGTCTGGCCGATGGGGCGCCGGGTTTGGGACCACTCACGCCGCTACGTTCCCTTGCTGGCATCGGACGTGCGGGCTTAATGAGATGGCGCGATCCGCCTTATGGAGCTGACCCCGGCGTTGTCGCGGTTGGCGCGGTCCAATACGTCGGAGAAGCCATGCAACGAGACCTGCATGTCGAAGGCGTTGGCATGCAGAAAGCGCCAATCGCTGACGTAGAAGCCCACATGGCCAGGAAAGAACACCAGATCGCCCTCTTCAAGGTGGGAATAATCCTGTTCGCCATCCATTTCAACCAAGCTGCCGATGGCATTGGGGCCGGACTCCTGCAGATCGCTGTCCCTAGGCACCGCGATACCAGCCATGCCCAGGGCAATTTGCACCAGGGATGAACAATCCAGGCCAAAGGCCGTGCGTCCGCCCCACAGATAGGGCACGCCGATAAACTTCAGGGCCGTGCCGATAAAGTCCTGGGTACTGTAATCCAATGAGACCAGATGCCGCGAATGCAGCCAATGACCCGAGGCGATGCGGCAGAACTTCCCCTCCACATCAACAATCTTTACCCGCGCCGACATGGAGATGATGCCGGCCACGGGCCGCTTCAAATCAGGCTCGGTATAAAGATGGCTGTGCAGGGCGGCGACTTGATGATCGGGGCTGGGAACGTTCTCGGCCAGATCCACCGACGGGACATAGCCGACATAACCGTCACTCTGATTCTGCCCCCAGCACCAGCCGTCGCGTTCATCGAGAACCTGAAAAATTTCGCCATAGATCAGCTGGCTTTCCAGGCCCGCGTTGCGGTCGGGGGCAAAGCGCAACGGCGCGCCGTCGCGGATTACGGTGCGTGGCGTGCCCGGTGTGTAGCGCGCCGCCTCGACCTGGCCGCGCAGCCAATCCGCGGCAAGGCCGTCACGGGCCGGAGTAATGCGCGGGTCCATGGCCACGGTGATTTCCTAATTCGCCATCCGGTTAAAGGTTGTCCGACGCGGTCACGACCCAATCGGCGAATTCGCTGAGAAAAACCGAGCCCTTGACCGTGCGCTGGATCAGCACGTTGCGCTTGTCGCTCTGGTCCCGCCTGCGGCGGGTAAAATCAAGGCGGCCCAAGGTATCCAGGGCGCGTACCACCGCCGGTTTTGATATCTGCAACGTCGCCGCCAGGCCACGCACCGTATGGGGCGGCGGCGCCAAGTACACTTGCAGGAACAAGGCCATCTGCCGGGCCGACAGATCCGGCCCCTCGGCCCGCACCGAAGACAGCAATGCCTGGTGCCAGAGTTTCAATGCCTGTTGTGATGTCAACGTTTCCGCCATTGATCCCCTCCCCGCGATCATGTCGGTACCGTACCGAAATCGTAGTGAATAGGATTATGATCAGGTGATCAAGTATTTTTGCATAATCGACCCCGGCTGGCGTGGCAAGAATCGGATGGCTGCGCCCACGAAGTAGGCCCGCGCCATGGCCGTGAAAACGTTTCGCCGTCAGCCGCCCTTGGCCAAATGCATGGCGGCAAGATAGCCGAAAACCAGGGCCGGACCCAGGGTGATGCCGGGGCCGGGATAGCTGCCGCCCATGACCGAATTCATATCGTTGCCGCAGGCGTACAGCCCAGGTATGGCCTCTCCATTATCATTCAGGACCTCACCATTGCCGCCGGTCCGCGCCCCGGCGGCGGTGCCCAGATCACCCGGATACAGGGCGATGGCATAAAAAGGCGAGGTCGCCATTGCCCGCATGCAGGGGTTGGGCTGATTGGCGGGGTCACCGACATATTTGTGATAGGCGTTGCCGCCCCGGCCAAAGGCGCTGTCCTCACCCCGTTCCGCATCGGCGTTATAGGTCGCAATGGATTCCTTCAGATGGCGCCCCGGCACGCCAATTTTCTGCGCCAGTTGGTCCAGGTTCTGGGCCTGGATCAGATAGCCGCTATCGATATAGGGCGCCAGGCGCAGGCACATGGGCTTGACCGCGCCCAGGCCATATTGCCACAGGGATTGGTGGTCGCAGATCAGGTGTGCGGGAATGGCCGGGCTCTGGTTGTGGCTCTGGAACATGGCCTTGACGAATTCATGATAGGAATTGCTTTCATTGGTGAAGCGGCGGCCATCGCCGTTCACCGCCATCATGCCCGGCTTGCCCCGGTCTGTTACCGTATGGGGATAGACGCCCGGGCTGCCGTCGGCCCTGGTGAAATGTGAAACCGGCGCCCAAAAGGCGTTCGAGGCATTGTCGCTGGGCAGCCCACCGCCGGCGCTGAGCGCCAGGTCGATACCGTCGCCCGTATTGCCGGGCGCGGCGGCGGAATGCATGGCGGCTTCGCTAGGCAGCAAGGATTCTCGCAAAGCCGCGCTGTGGGAAAAACCGCCCGCCGCCAGCACCACGCCGCGCCGCGCCTTGATCTCCCGCCTGCCGCCGGCCGTCTCGACCTCGACCCCGGTGATCCGTCCACCGTCTTGCAGCAGGCGCTTGGTCGTGGTGTTGCGCTGGATCTCCACCCCCAGCACCAGCAGGGATTTCAGCAGCCGTCCCGCCAGGGCATTACCCAGCACCAAATCCGCGCCGCGATGCAGTCTGGTCCGCTGCCATGCATAGGCGGTGACCAGCCTGGCCACCCGCAGGGCCGAGAGGGGCGATTTGAAGATCCGGCGAAAATGCGCGATGTCTGGCCGGGCCACCATCATGCCGCCCAGCAGGGTGAATTCGGGCAGCGGCGGGCGCAGCATTTTGAAGCTATCGCCCAGTTCCCGGGCATCGAATGCCATGGGTTCCAGCACCCGCCCGCCTTGGGTGGCGCCGGGCAGGTCGGGGTAATAGTCCGGGTAAAACGATAGCGGTACCAGTTGGACATGGCTGTTGCGGTCGAAATAGTCGATCGCCGTGGGCGCTTCATCCAGAAACACCTGGCGCAATTTTGCACTATCGGTATCGCCGTTCTCGGCGCCGGCGGTGGCGGCGAGATATCTCTCCGCCGCCTCGCGGCTGTCGGGCAGGCCGGCGCCGGCCATCTTGGCGTTGTTCGGCACCCAAACCATGCCGCCGGATATGGCGGTGGTGCCACCGACATATTCGGTCTTCTCCAACAGCAGGGTTTGCAGCCCCTCGTTGGCGGCGACCACGGCAGCCGCCATCCCCCCCGCACCGCCCCCCAGCACGATCACGTCATAGCTATCCGCCATATTGGCTTCAGGGTTACTCAAAACAGATCCTTGTAAATATTGCTCACTCCGCCAACGTAGATCCGCTGCCACGGGTGCGGGTCTGGCGCATGTAGCGGCGGTAGCGGTCGGCGTCATAGCCTTCGCCCCTGTGCACCAGGCAACGGTTATCCCAGATTACCAGATCGCCCGATTGCCATTTGTGGCTGTAGGCGTATTCGGGTTTGGTCGCTTGGGCCAGAAGATCATCCAGCAGGGCGCGGCTGTCCGCATCATTCCAGCCTTCAATGGACTTGGCGTGGGAGCCGACGAAATAGTTCTTCGCGCCCGTGCCCGGATTTGTCCGCACCAGTTTTTGCGGCACCGGGGGCAGGGACGCCGCCAGGGATGGGCTGACCGCATCGGGTGCGACTTTACTGCGGGAAAAGACATAATCGTGGATCGTCACCAGGGGATCGATGCGCGCCTTGGTGGCTTCATCAAGGCGTCCGTAGGCGGCCCGGGCCGAGACAAAGGTCGTCTCGCCCCCTTCATCGGGCACTTCGTAGGCGCACATGATGGAGAGGCGGCAAGGCACTTCGCGGAACGAGCTGTCGGAATGCCACATGTTGTTGCCGGTCAGAAAGATCGTCTTCTTGTGGTCGTTGCCCAGTTTGCTGCCGTCCTCCTGAACATTGCCGATGGTGCCGATATGGGCGATTTCGCCCCGTTCGCCCTTGGCGACATGGCTTTCCTCCGGCTCGCCAAGGCTTTTGGTAAAGGCCAGATGCAGGTCGTCGTTCATTTCATGTTCGGGAAACAGCAGAAATGAATAGTCGTCGATGGCCGCCTGGATCTCGTCGACGGCGCCGTCCGAAAGCGCTTGGCGCGGATCAATGCCGCTGACCCGGGCCCCAAAGTCTTCGTGCAATGGTTCAATATTCAGTATCGCCATTCGTAATCCTCCCCTTTCCAACGGCTATGCATGGGACAATATACTACCGCATGCGAATACGCACGTTGCTCCGGTCTTTCCGTGGCTCTAGATTAGCCGCGGCATGCACTAGGATGCGGCGATTTTCCAAGCTCGGGAGGGCCTCATGGCGGATCCGAAATATCTCAACTTCGATACCCTGACCCTGCACGCGGGGCAAAAGCCCGACGCCACCTACGGCGCCCGCGCGGTGCCAATCTATCAATCGACATCATTCGTTTTCAATGACACCGACCATGCCGCCGCCCTGTTTAATATGGAGCGGGCCGGACATATCTACTCCCGCATCTCTAACCCGACGGTTTCGGTGCTTGAGGAACGCATCGCCGCCCTGGAAGGCGGGGTCGGTGCCGTGGCTACCGCCTCGGGCCAGGCCGCCCTACATCTGGGCGTGGCGACCTTGATGGGCCAGGGCAGCCATATTGTTTCCTCCGCCTCTATTTATGGCGGCTCGCACAACATGTTCAGCCATACCCTGCCGCGCTTTGGCATCGAGACGACCTTTGTCGACCCGCGCGACCCGGATGCCTTTGCCGCCGCGATCCAGCCCAACACCCGGCTGCTGTACGGCGAGAGCCTGGGAAATCCGGGCCTGGAGGTGATGAACGTACAAGCGGTGGCCAACGTGGCCCATGCCAACGGCATCCCCCTGATGATCGATAATACGTTCGCTACGCCCTATTTGTTCCGGCCCATCGAACATGGTGCCGATTTGGTCATGCATTCGGCGACCAAGTTCCTCGGTGGCCACGGTGTCGCCGTGGCGGGCCTGTTGGTCGATGGCGGCCGGTTCGATTGGGAAACCTCGGGCAAATTTCCCACCATGACCGAGCCTTATGACGGCTATCACGGCCTGGATTTCGCCGAGGAGTTCGGTCCCAACGCCTTCATCATGCGGGCCCGGATGGAAGGCCTGCGCGACTTCGGTGCCGCCATGAGCCCGCAAACGGCTTTTTATATTTTGCAAGGCGTCGAGACATTGTCCGTGCGCATGCAGCGCCACGTGGAAAATACCAGGGCGATCGTCGAATTCCTCTCGGGCCAGGATGCCGTGGCCTGGATCACTTATCCTGAACTGCCTGATCATGCCGATCATAATCTGGCCAAGGCCTTGATGCCGGACGGTGCCGGCGCGATCTTCAGCTTCGGCATCAAGGGCGGGCGCGGCGCCGGCGCCAAGTTTATTGAAAGCCTGGAAATCTACTCGCACCTGGCAAACGTGGGCGATGCCAAGTCCCTGATCATCCATCCGGCTTCGACCACCCATCAACAGATGGATGCGGCGGCGCTGGCGGCGGCCGGGGTGGGCGAGGACATGGTGCGCATGTCCGTGGGCCTGGAAGACATTCGCGATTTGAAAGATGATCTGGGCGGTGCCTTGCGCCGCTCGCAACGTTAATACTTCGAGAGACAGGAGTTAGCGCCATGGAACTGAACGTTAATGGCCGCAAGGTCTATGCCGCTACGGGCGGCAAGCCCTTTGATGCAAAGCTGCCGGCTATCGTTTTCATTCATGGCGCGGCGGCGGACCATACGGTGTGGAAACTGCAGACCCGCTATTTCGCCTGGCACGGCCATGGCGTCCTGGCCCTGGACATGCCCGGCCATGGCCGCAGCGACGGCCCGCCCGTGCCAAGCATCGAGGGGCTGGCGGACTGGCTGATCGCCGTGCTGGACGCGGCCGGGCTGCAACAGGCCGCTCTGGTTGGCCACAGCATTGGCTCCCTGATCACCCTGGAGGCGGCGGCGCGGTTTCCCGACCGGGTCAGCGCCCTGGCCTTGCTGGGCTGCATCGACGAGACGGTCGAGGACGACGACGACACGACCTCGGACGACGACGACGCCACTGCGGACGACGACGACGCCACTGCGGACGACGACGACGCCACACCGGGCGACGACGACGACGCCACGCCGGGTGACGACGACGACGCCACGCCGGGTGATGACGACGATGCCACACCTGGCGACGACGACGACGCCACGCCGGGTGATGACGACGATGCCACACCGGGCGACGACGACGACTCGGTGGGCGACGACGACGACGCCACCCCAGGGGACGACGACGACGCCACGGCGGACGACGACGACTCGGTGGGTGACGACGACGACGCCACCCCAGGGGACGACGACGACGCCACGGCGGACGACGACG
>CAYWYB010000091.1:0-16383 GCA_964462145.1 uncultured Rhodospirillaceae bacterium | reverse complement strand
TAGCCGTCGTTGGCGGATTTCGCCACCCGGTCCAGCAATTGTTCGAAATGATCAAAACCCAACAACAGCGGACTGTTAAAGGCGGATAATCTGTTCATGGCGCCACCTCCTCCTAGATATGAGCGGGCATGGCGGTCCTAAAATAGGTCCTACACCAGTATTCTTAAGCATAACGGACCCAAGGGGAGGTTGATCCCAGCAGGCGTCCGCACACGGCCCGGAACGGCACCGTGCATACCATATGTAGGGATGGCCGGCCGTCGGCGCAAGCGGTGGCGCATTGGCGGGAACAAATGTTCCTGTTATTTTCATTATTTGTTCTTATTTATGTGATTAAATGCGCGAATGGTTAATGAAGCCGGGCCACGACTGCGGGATTTGGCGGGCCAGGATGTGCCCGTGGCGGCCTGGTGCCTGGACTGCGGCCATCACCGGGTGCTGGCGGTGGCGGATTTGCTGGCCCGGATGGACGGCCGAACGGCGGTGGCGGCTGTGGCCCGGCGCTTGAGCTGCGGCCGCTGCGGCGGCCGGGCGATCGAAACCCGGCCCCATTACGCCGGCCTGGGCGTGGTCGCCGGCCACCGTTGGCACGAGGACTAGCGAGCCGCTAGGGGCTTTTTGCACGTGACAATTCGCCTCAATAGGCGCCGCCGATTTCGTCGTTGCTGGCGGCTCGCAAATGCCTATACTCCGCGCCGAAATTACTCCCTTTTCCAAACCTAAGGCGCAGCACCATGGCAGGCGATGTAAACAAGGTCGTATTGGCCTATTCCGGCGGACTGGACACCTCGGTCATTCTGAAATGGCTGCAGGAAGCCTATCAGTGCGAGGTGGTGACCTTCACCGCCGACCTGGGCCAGGGCGAGGAAGTGGAGCCGGCCCGCGCCAAGGCCGAGATGCTGGGCATCAAGGAGATTTATATCGAGGATCTGCGGGAAGAATTCACCCGCGATTTCGTCTTCCCCATGTTCCGCGCCAATGCCTTGTACGAGGGCCTGTACCTGCTGGGCACCTCCATTGCCCGGCCCTTGATTTCCAAGCGCCAGATCGAAATCGCGGCGGAAACCGGCGCGGACGCGGTGTCCCACGGCGCCACGGGCAAGGGCAATGATCAGGTTAGGTTCGAGCTGGGTTATTACGCCCTGAACCCGGATATCAAGGTGATCGCGCCCTGGCGGGAGTGGGACCTGCAATCGCGCACGGCGCTGATCGAGTTCGCGGAAAAACACCAGATCCCCATTCCCAAGGACAAGCGCGGCGAGGCGCCGTTCTCGGTCGATGCCAACCTGTTGCATATTTCCGCCGAGGGTAAGGCCCTGGAAGATCCCTGGCACGAGCCGGGCGAGTTCGTCTATTCCCGCAGTGTCTCGCCGGAGGCAGCACCGGACACGCCCACCTATGTGGAAATCGAATTCAAAAACGGCGATGCCGTCGCCATCGACGGCGTCGCGATGACGCCGGCGGAATTGTTGACGCGGCTAAATCAACTGGGCGGCGCCAATGGCGTTGGCCGCCTGGACCTGGTCGAGGGCCGCTTCGTCGGCATGAAAAGCCGGGGTATTTATGAAACCCCGGGCGGCACGGTGCTGTTGGCGGCGCACCGAGGCATCGAGAGCATCACGTTGGATAGGGGTGCGATGCATCTGAAGGACGAGATCATGCCCCGCTATGCGGAGTTGATCTACAACGGCTTCTGGTTCTCGCCGGAGCGCTACATGCTGCAAGCCCTGATCGACAAAAGCCAGGAATGCGTCGAGGGCACGGTGCGGGTCAAACTGTTCAAGGGCAGCGCCACGGTGGTTGGCCGCAAATCCCCCATGAGCCTGTACAGCCTGGAACACGTAACCTTCGAGGAAGACACCGTCTACGACCAGCGCGACGCGGAAGGCTTCATCAAGCTCAACGCCCTGCGGCTAAGGTTGCTGCATCGGCAGAAGGGGTAGGCCGCTTAGGCGCCGTGGCGGAACAGGTTCAACAGCATGGGTTGGCTGAAGACGTAGTCTTCACCGTCGCGCTGGCCGGTTTCGAACAAGGCGCGAACTTCGTCGGTTTCAACGTTCTCGCGGGCGATATCCCTGAAGGTCAGGCCCGTGACCCGTTCGACCATGGCCTCGAAGTTGGCATATCGGGGATATTGCGTATAGCCGTAGGTGCTCAACGCCATGCCTAGATTGTCGGCGGCCCGGGCCAGGGCGGCCTGGGCTTCGCCGCGGACGATGGTTTCGTCATTAAAGGGGCGCATGACGGGAAAATGACTGCCTGTCATGGCCGGTTCGACGATGTAGAGAAAACCGCCGTTCGGTTTCACCACCCGCGCGGCCTCCGCCAACGCAGCGTCCATGTCCGCGATGGGCACATGGTGCAGGGAGCGGAAGAAAAATACCCCGTCCATGCTGCCGTCGGCGGCGGGCAGGCTGGTTGCCTCTGTTTCGGCAAAGCGCAGGCCGGATACTTCGGGCGCGGCGCGGTTTTTCGCGGCTTGGATCGGGTCCGGCTCGACACCCAGAACGGAGGCGCCGCGCTTTACCAGTGCTTGCGAGGCCCGGCCCGCGCCGCAGCCGACGTCGATCAGGGTCAGGCCATCCACCGCCAACAGCTGGTCGATGACTTGTGTATCATTGAGGTCGCCCAATTCTTTACGGATATCTTTACGCATGATTTACGCTTGCCTTTCATCTCGCCTACATGCCCAACACACGCTTGGCCACGATGTTGCGCTGGATCTCGTTGGAGCCGCTGTAGATCGAGGCCGCCCGGAAGTGCAGATATTTAGCCACTGATGATACGCCTGGCCCCGGCGCGATGGGGGTGACGTTGTTGCCGGGCTTGCGCGCCTCGGGCTGGGAGGGCGCGGCGTAGTATTGCAAGGCCTCCACTGTCAATTCGGTAATGTGCTGGTTGGTCTCCGATCCCATAACTTTCATGATGGAGGAGGCATGCCCCGGCCGGCCCTGACGGGTGATATCGGCGATAATCCGGTGCTCGGTATATTCGGCGGCCTGCTGCTTGATTGCCGCCGCCGCCACCTTGTTGGCGAACAGCGGGTCGTCCAGGGTATCGCAGGCGCCCGCAACGGCGCGCAACTGGGCCAGGGACGCGGCCACCATGGCCCCGAAGGCGCTGCCGCCGCGTTCGAATTCCAACAGATATTTGGCCACGGTCCAGCCGTCGTTTTCCTCGCCGACGCGGCTGGATTTCGGCACCCGAACGTCATCGAAAAACACCTGGTTGAAACTGTGATCGCCGGCGATGTTGATGATCGGCTTGACGGTGATGCCCGGCGTGGTCATGGGAAATAGCAGGAAGCTGATGCCTTCCTGGCGTTTTTCCCCCTCCGCCGTGCGCACCAGGCAAAAGATCATGTTGGCGTTGTGCGCGCCCGTGGTCCAGATCTTGGTGCCGTTGATGACATAGTCATCGCCTACCGATACCGCCCTGGTCTGCAACGAGGCCAGGTCCGAGCCCGAACCCGGCTCGGAATAGCCCTGGCACCAGATATCCTCGGCCGAGAGAATACGGGGCAGAAAATGATTTTTCTGTTCCTCGGTGCCGAAGCGCATCACCACCGGGCCGACCATGGAAATCCCCATGGAGAAATAGGTCGGGGTGCCGGCCTTGGCCGCTTCCGTGTCGTAGATATAGCGTTGCATGGGCGTCCAGCCGCAGCCGCCATGTTCCGTTGGCCAGGAGCGCGCGGCCCAGCCTTTTTTATACAGCGCCTGATACCAGCGCTGGGAAATGGTAAAATCCGCGAACGAGCTGGCGTTCAGGCGGCCAGCCTCGCGCATCTCGTCCGTGAGGTTCTCGGCAATGAAATCCCGCACTTCTTCCTGAAAGGCCGCGTCCGCCGCCGACATCCTTAGATCCATCGTCCCAATACCCTTTACCGACACCGCTACACGCTGGATCTATATTATAGCCCGGAATTAGGATGCTAGTGTTTCTGTTTTGGTTTTGCCCGCTGCCAGGACCAGGCGGCCTTGCTTTGCCGCGCGCGGTTCAGGTTGGCGGCGGAAATGGCGCCATAATGATGTTGGTTCGGGGTGATCTGCTCCTGGGCGACCTCCCAGAATTCCTGCATCTTGCGCCTGACATGGTCCGTGCCCAGGGGCAGACCCTTGCCTTGAATATCAGCCCAGACCTTGGCGAAGACATCGTCCTGGCCTGGTGTCTCGAAGTTCGCGGCAATCACGCTGTTGGCATAGGCGGTGGCGTCCGCGCCTTCCAATCCCAGCTGTTTCGCCACCCAAAGGCCCAGCAGCTTGTTGCGCCGGGCGCCAATCTTGAATGTGGTTTCCTGATCGAAGGCGAACTTCGCCTCGAAGGCCTTTTCCCTCTTGTCGAATGTGGTCATGGTACCGCCGCTCCCGCGCATGAATTACACCGATGCCCCATCCATTCGTCCGGTGCCGAGCTAGCTAATTATTATGTGGGGTTTCCTGGAGGAATTTCCAGTCCGCGCCGTCAGTCTATGCTGTTAGTCCCTATCGTCAGTCTGGGCCACCACCCATGCCATGATTGAGGAATTCAAAGGCGACGGCGGCATGGGCGGCGGCGCCGTTGGCCATGGCGTCTTCATCAATCGCCATATAGGGGGAGTGGTTGCCGGCTGCTTCAATCGGGTTCACTCCCTTCGGCGCGGCACCCAGAAAGACGAAGGCACCGGGATAGCGTTGCAGAATATAGGAAAAATCCTCCGAACCCATGCGCGGATGAGCGTCGCGGGCAAAGGCACCCTGGCCGAAATTCTTGCTGACAGCGGTTTCCACCAAATCCACGAAGCGGCCTTCATTGACCGTGGGGGGATAGCCTTTGGTCACCTTGATCTCCGCCGTCATGTCATGGGCCTCGGCGGTTTTCGCGGCCATGTTGGTGATCAGGCGTTCCGCCAGATCGCGGGAATCTTCTGAAAAACTGCGCAGGGTCAGGGCCATATCGGCGAATTCCGGAATGATATTGCGCCGGGTGCCGGCCTTGATCACGCCGACAGTCAGAACGATGGGATCCCAGACATTGATGCGCCGGGTCACCATGGTCTGCAGCGCGGTGACCAGGTGACAGGCCACCGGTACCGGGTCATTGCCGTCGTGGGGCCGCGCACCATGGCCGCCGGTGCCGATGATCTTGATCTCGTAGGAATCCGCCGCCGCCAGCGCGTTGCCTTCCCGGCCGCCAATAACGCCCGCCGAGCGCCTGGGATCCACATGCAGGCCAAATACCGCGTCCGGCTCGCCGCCCACCGCCAGCACGCCCTCGTCCAGCATCACCTTGGCGCCCTTGTAGCCTTCCTCGCCCGGTTGGAACATGAATTTGACGTTGCCCTTCAGGCGGGCGCGGTGGCCGCACAGCAAATGGGCCGCGGCGGCCAGCATGGCGGTATGGGCGTCATGGCCGCAACTATGCATGCGGCCATCAAGCTTGGAGGCGAAGTCCAGGCCTGTTTCCTCACTCATGGGCAGGGCATCCATATCGCCGCGCAGCAATATGGTCGGTCCCGGCGAACTTCCGCGCAGGGTCGCCACGACGCCTGAGGTCTGCTTGCTCTCGACGATTTCCAGATCAAGGCCGGCGATGGCTTCCATCACCACCTCTTTGGTCCGTGGCAGATCGTTGCCCAGTTCGGGATGCTGATGGATGCGCCGCCGCATGGCCACGGTTCGCGCCTGCAATTCCTGGGCCTCGGCTAATAGATCGATGTTTGTGTCCATGTTAACGCATCCGCTGTTTCGTCCCTGTTGCCGCCAAGTATAGGCGATGTTGGTGTTTTTGCCTGACTTTGCCTATCGTGGTGGCGCAAGAATATGGGGCGGCGGATGGCAAACGAAATGGAATTCGGCCTGGATGTTGGCGTCTATGGCCGCTTGGCGGTGCCCGGCGAGGTCCTGAAACTCGCCCTGTTGGCCGAGAACGAAGGCTTTCATTCCGTCTGGCTGGCCGATCACGTGGTTTTTCCGGCCAAGGTCGAATCGAATTATCCCTACAGCGTGGACGGCGATTTTCCCGTTCCCCTCGACGAACCGCTGCTTGAACCCATCGCCACCATGGGCGTTCTGGTGGGGGCGACGAAGCGGGTAAAAATAGGCACGGCGGTGTTGGTGATGCCCCACCGCAATCCGATCCTGCTGGCCCGCATGTTGACCACCCTGGATGTGTTCTCCAACGGCCGCATCATCCTGGGCGCCGGCGTGGGCTGGATGGCGGAGGAATTCGCCGCCCTGGACACTTTCGATTTCGCCCGGCGCGGCAAGGTCACGGATGAATATCTGGAGATTTTCAAGGCCATCTGTGGGGGCGGCGAAGTGGCCTACCAGGGCGAGACCTATCAATTCGATCCGGTGCATTCCTATCCGGCCTCGGTACAGCGGCCGCATCCGCCGATCCTGGTCGGCGGCACGTCGAAGGCGGCCTTGCGCCGGGTAGCGCGATTGGCCGATGGCTGGCTGTCGGTCGGCCTGGGTATCGCGGCGCTGGCCGATCGCCTCTCCGCCCTGCGCAGTTTTTGCCAGGATGCGGGGCGCTCATTCGACAAACTGGCCCTGCATCACAAGCTTTTCATCAATATCGACAATGCGGTGGCGGCCAAGGATGGCGGGCGGGAGCCGGGCACGGGATCGGTTAGCCAGATCATCGATGACTTCAAGCGCATCCGCGATTTGGGCTACCGGGGCTTCATCGTCCGTTATCGCGGCGAGGACCCAGAGGAGCAGCAACGGCAGATATCCCGCTTCGCCGCCGAGATCGCGCCAAACATTTAAATTAGCCGCCCCAGATCTCGCCAAGCACGCGGGCGAAGTTGGCGCCCAGATAGGCTTCGATATCCGCCTCGACCCAGCCGCGTTCCAGCAGCGCGGCGGTGATGTTCGGCAGTTTGCCGTGGTTGTTGGCGCCCATCGCATAGCGGGCCGGAATGTCATGGCCAAAACAGTCGCCATAGTCGGAAATGCCTGACCACAGACGCCGGTTAAGCGCAATTTGCGCGGTACGGCGCAGATCGTTGGAGACCGGAATATCCGTGCCGAAGCCCACATGTTCGATGCCCACGAGCTCGGTGATATAGTCCAGATGACGGATGAAATCGTCGATGGTTGGGCGGCGGTCGCGGTCGCCGTCCCACAGCATGGGGCCATAGACGCTGACCCCGATAACACCGCCGCTGTTCGCCACTCCCCGCAGAATATCGTCGTCCTTGTTGCGGGCCAGGGGCGTTAGGGCCCGGGCATCCACATGGGTCGCCAGCACCGGCTGGGTCGACAGTTCCAGAATATCGCGGGAGGTATGATCGCCCACATGGCTGATATCGATGGCGATGCCCAATTCGTTCAAAATACGCACCGCGTCCCGCCCCAGTATGGAGAGGCCCGCGTCCTCGGTCTCCAGATTACCGTCGCCCATGAAGTTGCGGTAATTGTAGGTCGGCTGCATTACCCGCACGCCCAATTGGTGAAACAGGTGGATGCGGTCCAGATCGTCGGCCACCGGGCGCATGTTCTGCCAGCCCATGATCAGGCCGATTTTTCCCGCATCCTTGGCCGCCGCTAGGTCCGAGGCCTGGCGGATTGGGGCCCATTCCGCATCCGGGGCCGCCATGTAGGCCAGCCAGCCCGCGATCTTTTCGCAGCTTTCGGTAAAATCCGCCTCGAAATGGTTCATGGTGACGTTCAGGGCATTGATGCCGCCCGCGCGCAGATCGCCGGTATAACCGTCGCTGTGATAGGACAGGCCGTCGATCACCAGGGCCTTATTTTGAAGTTCCGCCGCCGTCATGCCAGATACCCTTTGCTTACTCGTTCACCGCAATGCTAACGAGCATATACCTTAGGCCATTGGGAAGGAAAAAATCATGCGTGGCGAACCGGATATCGACGAAGGCTTTGACCCCAGCAAACACGCCATGTGCGAAACCCACTATTTCGAGGATGTGTCGGTTGGTGACAAATTTCCCATTCCCTCGCGCACCCTGGCGGATGCCAATTTCGCGGCCTTTCAGCTGGCCTCGGGCGACAATCATCCGATCCATTATGATCTGCCCTATTGTCAGGCCCGGGGACACGAAAACCTGCTGGCCCATGGTTTTCAGGCCCTGATCCAGACCGCGCCGGGGGCCGGCATGCTGCCGCATTATTTTGGCGATGCCCTGATCGCCTTTATTGAACAATCCTCCAAATTCCTGAAACCGCTGTATGCCGGCGATACCGTCTATCCCATGCTGGAAGTCATCGGCTTGGAGCCGGGCCGCAGCACGGGCGTGGTTGTCCTGCGCTCCACCTTGCACAACCAGCGCCGGGAGCTGATCCTGGAAGGCGAGCAGAAACTACTGGTAAAGAAGCGCGGTTAGCCGCCGGCCCCCGACTTCCAACCTTTGCGACCGGGGGCACGGGGACGTTTCCTCAGGCAGCAGCAGATAGTTCAGGTCGTGTTTCCCGTGTGGCCAGGGCGGTGTTCTCCGCCACCCGGCGGGCGGCGGTGAAGGCGGCCCAGGATAACAGACGGATCAGGCTTTCCTCGTCACAGCCGTGTTTCAGAACCTCGTCGACCATGCCGTCGTCCACCTGATAGGAGGCCTTGCCGATGACCAGGGCCAGGCGCGCCATGGCCCGTTCCCGGCCCGTCAATCCGCCGGTTTCACCATCCACCCAACTGCGGCTCATGGGCATGCGCTCGCCTTGCCATTGGCCGATATTGGCCTCGACCAGGGCGCGGACGGCATCCGGTACGGCGCGGGGGGCCTCCTGCCCGACGGCGGCGGCCCAGCGGGCGAAACCGTCCTCAATGCGCGGATTGGGCGCGGCCCAGGCCATGTCCGCCGGCGGCCTGGCGGCGGGCAGCAAATCGTTGGCCAGGCCCGGGGTGATGTCCCGCTCGGTGGTGGTTTTTAATTCCACCCCGAAAAGACGTAGCATCAAATCCTTGATGCCACGGGAGCCGAACAGCGGCACCACCGGCGAGCCGTCCATGATCACGTGACTGTAGCGGTTGACATAGCTGGACATCATCAGGGTTCCCAGGGCCTCGGGCATCTGCGCCTCGGTGTAGGGTGATTGCGCCAGTTTCTCCCGCTCACCGCTGGCGGCGGCCACGGCCCATTGCAGCTGGGCCCGCATCACTGGGTCGCTGATCTGGTCCTCCGCTCCGTTCAGGATCAAGGTGGCCATATCATGTTCGCCGCCGCCATGCACCAGGCTGACAAACATGTCGCCGCAATAGGGGCAGTCATTGATGCGCGACAGAATACCGCCCATGGCCTCCTTCAAGGTGCGGGACAGTTGGTCGCTGACCAAAATAGCTTCCCGGCCGCCGGTCCACATACCGGCCATCAGTTCGGGCACCTTGGAATGGGAGGTGATGGAGCCGTTGATGAAAAAGTCCCGCGCCACCTGCTCATAGACGGTGGTGACCTGGCCCGTGGCCTGCCGCCGGGGGATGGCGCTGACATAGCGCATGGTCTTGACGGACATGCGGTCGAACAAATCGAAGCGAAATTTTTGCGGTAACATTGCTTATCTCCCTTGCCGGATTGAATGATGGCGTGATTATTGGCGCAGGAACCGGGGGAAACTAGTTCTGGAACTGAACTAGGCAAAGTGCGGCCATGAAGTTAAGGTCGGCCCATGATCAAGAGCTACAATCAATTCTGTCCCGTCGCCAAGGCGGTCGAGATCGTTGGTGAACGCTGGACGCCGCTGGTGCTGCGCGAGATGCTGCTGGGCGCCTCGCACTTCAACGATATCCGCCGGGGCGTGCCCCTGATGTCGCCGGCCCTGTTGTCCAAACGGCTGAAGGACCTGGAAGGCGCCGGCGTGGTGGAGCGCATTTCCGCATCTGGTAAACGCGCCACCGAATACCGCCTGACCGAGGCCGGCGTGGAACTGAAACCCATTGTCGTCGCCCTGGGCCTGTGGGGCCACCGCTGGCTGGAAAACAAGCTGGGCCGCAATGAACTGGACGCGGGCTATCTGATGTGGGACATGCGCCGCCGCGTTGACCCAGCCGCCATGCCGGATGGTGAACGCCAGGTTATTCAGTTCGACTATCCGGATGCGGCCAAGGCCATGCGCCGGTGGTGGCTGGTGGTCGAGGGCGGGGAGGTCGATCTATGCCAAAGCGATCCCGGTTACGAGGTGAACCTGTATGTTACCGCCGGTCTGGCGGCCATGACCCGGGTCTGGCTGGGTGACCGCGATCTTGGGCGGGCCATTCGTGATGACGAAATCGAACTGATCGGTGACCGCGCCCTGCGGGACGGTATCGGGAATTGGTTGCAGCTAAGCGCCTTCGCCGAAGCCGCCCTGGCGACAGGAGGATAAATCCGTGCTGACAAAACGTTTCGACGATGCCTTCCGCTATGCCCATGATCTGCACCGGGCGCAGACCCGAAAGGTTGCCTCCGTGCCTTACATCGCCCATCTGATGACGGTTGCCTCCCTGGTGATCGAACATGGCGGTGATGAGGATCAGGCCATCGCCGGCCTGCTGCATGATGCGGTCGAGGACCAGGGCGGCGTCAAAACGCTGGCGGCGGTCAGGGCCATGTTCGGTGACGGTATCGCGGATATGGTCGCCGACTGTACCGATAGCTGGGATGAACCGCGCCTGCCTTGGCGCCTGCGCAAGGAAAGCTACATCGCTGCCCTGCCGGACAAGCCGGAACGTTCCCTGCTGGTCGTTCTGGCTGACAAGACCCACAATGCCGAAAGCATCCTTGCCGATTACCGCATGCTGGGCGAGCTCGTCTGGGACCGTTTCAACGGTGGTCCCCAGGGCACCCGCTGGTATTACCGCAGCCTGGCCGAAGCCTTTCCGCAAACACTGCCCCGGCAATTGCTGGACCGCCTGGGCAGGGCGGTCGAGGGGTTCTCGCTCTAACTCGGCTTGGTGCCCACGGCGCAGTGCAGCCAACGGGCCAGCAGGATGGAGTTATCGGCGATGGCCTGGGCCTTGGCGGCGTGCCATTCGGCGGTTTCGGCTTCGTCAAGCATGGAAAACAGATACGGCTCGTAATATTTCCAGGTATAGCCCTCGGGATCGGAGACGGTCATCGTGGTGGGGAACAGTTTCAGATCGGTCAGGCCGCTACGCCCGAAACGGCTATACAGCGAGGCATCGGCGCAGCCGCCCTCGCCCACGGACGGCACCGGCGCCTCGACCTTTTCCTTGATGGCGGCTGAAACTGGCAGGTTCCACAGACTGCGCATATCCACCGCCCGGACCATGACCCCGACCCGGCCGCCCGGTTTGGCGACACGGATCAGTTCGGCCAGCATTTTGTCGGCGTTGCATTCCTCCATCACCGTATGGGACATCACCACATCGAAGCTATTGTCGGCAAACTGCAGATCCTCGGCATTGCCGGGGCCGAAGCTGATGACATCGCTCAAGCCCTCCGCCTCGGCTATGACGGCGGCCTCGCGCAGGAAATAGCCGTTGACGTCCACCGCCGTGATCGGATTGGCGCCTTCGGTCTGGCGGGCCAGCCAGCGGTCCAATGAACCGGGACCGCAGCCCACGTCCAGCACCGTCTCGCCCGGCTGTATGCCGAGCTCGTTGATGTGCATGGCGACGCCGCGCAGATAGCCCGGGTCCGTGCCCCGGCCATCGATAAAGGCGACGCCGCCCAGATGCCGGCCACCCAACGAGATGACGCAATAATGCCGTGCCAGACGCTCGACAATCGGTTCCCACTGCGAGGCGGACAGCAGCATGGGCAGCAGCACCAGGGCCGGAGCGCTGCCGTCGATAGGGCCTGCAATGCGGTAGGTGATGCCGGCGGCCTCGCCCTCGCGTTGATCCGTACTGGGCCGGCTGGCTGGCGTCCGCGCCTCGGACCGTTTCAGGAAATCCAGCCATCTCGGCACGATTTCGGCACCCCGGTCGCCCGCCACGTCGGACCAGGTCAGGACTGTATAATCCTTGAAGCAATGGCTTTCCGCATTGGGCAAGGACGGCATCGAGGCCGCCATGGCATCGACCCCGGCGCCGCCGTCGCCATACATCAACAACAGGCGGTCTTCGACCGGCATGACAATTTCGGCCTGCAAGCGATTAAGGCCGCTCAAGGTCAGGGAGGCGAAGCGTTCGGGCTGCGCGGCGATGATCGGATCCAACTCGGCGGTGTTCTGCACCCCGAAATGGGCCCGCTCCAGACCCAGGTGATCAAACAGCGCATACAGACGCTGCTCGGCAGTCAGATCATCATCCGCCATGACTAGACAAGATTGACCCGCACACCGCACAGCATGATCTGGTTGTCGCCTTGCCGCAGCTCCATCTTATCGGCCATGGCCAGGATGTTGTCACGGTTGGCAGGCAACACATCGATGGCGCAAATGCCTACGCCGCGCCCGTCCGTATCCTTGCTGAAGCGGATATGGGCATTGTCCAGCTTGACCGCCGGCATGCCGTTGATGTTCTCCACGGCTTGGTCCAGCACCTCGCCCCAGCGTTTGGCCAGAGCGTCGGGATCATCCGATTGGATTTCCACGGCCACCAATGCCTCCGTATCCTGGGTCTGCACGAAATCCTGCCAGTTCGGGCCGGCCCATTTCCAGCGCGACAGCTTCTCGTTCGGATTGCCTTCCGGACCCATGTCGTCAATGGAGAGAATGGCGCCCGGCACGTCGGCGGGATGAAAATGCGTGGCATGGGCATCGTCATCGTCATGGCGCCAGATGGCGCGCACGCCAAGGGCTTCGATGCGTTCCCGATGGGCAATCGCATCATCGCATTCCATGATGATCATATAGCCGCCGTCGCCCCCCCGCCGTTCCAGATAGCGTCCGGCGGTGGTGCCGTCCTTGATCGGGGCGACAACCTCGATCAGATCGCCGCCAATGGGCAGAAGCGCATTATGCAGGCCGAATTCAGCTACGTTGGGATCATTGTAGCAGACCGCCAGGCCCAAAGTGGCGCCGATATCGACCACCGCCGTTTTCAAATCCTGGGCCACGAAAACAAATTGCCGTAAACGCATCTTGCTACCTCCAACTTCACAAATTTACGCCGTGGGAACGCTATCGATACCAGCCGCCCAGCAGGCCGCCGTTACCGTGTTGACCATCAGGCAGGCGATGGTCATGGGACCAACGCCGCCCGGTACCGGGGTGATGGCGCCGGCGATCTCTTTCGCCGCCTCGAAATCCACATCGCCGGTCAGCCGTGTTTTACCGTTGCCGGCGTCAATCCGGTTCATGCCCACATCAATCACCACGGCGCCCGGTTTGATGCAATCACCGCCCAGCATTTCCGGCACGCCCACGGCGGCGACCAGAATATCCGCCTCGCGGCAGATCGCGGGTAGGTCCTGGGTTCGCGAATGGGCGATGGTTACCGTGCAATGTTCCGCCAACAGCAGTTGCGCCATAGGCTTACCCACCAGGTTGGAGCGGCCGACCATGACCGCCCGTTTGCCGCTCATCCCGCCCTGGCCAAACTGGTCGGCCAATAGCATGGAACAGCCCAATGGGGTGCACGGCACCAGGGCGCTTTGCCCGCTGGCCAGACGCCCGGCATTGATCGGGTGCAGGCCATCCACGTCCTTGTTGGGATCGATTGCCAGGATAATGGCGCCTTCGTCAATATGCTTTGGCAGGGGCAGCTGCACCAGGATGCCATGCACCGCCGCGTCGTCGTTCAGATTGGCCACCACCTCGAGCAATTGCTCCTGGGTGGTGTCCTCGGCCAGGCGAATGGTGTCCGAGAGGAAGCCCATTTCCACCGCGATCTTGCCCTTGTTGCGGACATAGACCTGGCTGGCCGGATCCTCGCCCACGATCACCACGGTCAGGCCCGGCACCAGACCATGGTTCGCTTTCAACTGTCCGCTTTGCAGGGCCACCATGCCCCGCAAGCCAACGGCAAAGGCCTTGCCGTCAATAATATCCGCCGTCATTCAATACGTGTCCGTCTACTAGAAGAATGGGTTGCCGACTATACAGTCAATTTTTCAAACCGCCAGGGCAGCGCGAATGAGGGGCATGCGGTCGTTGCCGAAGTACATATCGTCATCATTGACGAAAAATGTCGGCGAGCCATAGCCGCCCCGCCTGGCCAGATCCTCGGTGTTGTCGCGCAGTTCGGCCTTGATCTCGTCCGTGGCCATTGCCTCTGCCATTTCGCTCGCATCCAGACCGGCGGCAGTGGCGATTTCGGCCAGAATATCGTCCTGGGTGATGTCCCGGTCGTCGCCCCAATAGGCCTCGAACACGCCGGTTGCGTACGGCACCAGCTTGCCCTGGCGGTCAGCGGCGATGCAGCCGCGCATGGCCTTGACGCTGTTGATGGGAAAGATCGTCATGGGCCAGGAGATCTTGATGCCGCTATAGCGGGCCCAATCCTGCAGATCCTTGTGCATATAGTCCTGCTTCGCTGGCACCGGATATTCCCGGCTGTGATAGACCGATGGATTAACGGTGTTGAACAGCCCGCCGACCAGGATCGGGCGCCAGGTAATCTCGATACCCAATTCGGCGGCCAATGGTTGCAGATTGTGAAAGCCCAGATAGGTCCAGGGGCTGGAACAATCGAAAAAGCATTCCAATTTGGCCATGGCGGTTTTCCTCACATACAGCAGATGACATTGGCTGCGAGTGTGCCCGAAAGACCGCCGTCTGGAAAGCGCTCCTAGAAACTAGCTGAGTTCGAAGCCCGCGTAACCGTCCGCCGCGACCTGCTGTAGGCGTTGACGGAAACGCGGCGCGCCGCCGTTGTAGATCATATAACGCAGCTTATCGTGTCCCGCGACGTTGGAGTTATAGCCGGTAAACCAGGACTGGCTGTTGCCCAGAAGGGAGTATTTATAGGTCTCCTTCACATGCGCCGTCCATTCGTCCTCCGCCGCCTGGCTGGCCTCGATGCGGCTGACATTATTTTCGCGCATGTGCACCAATAGATCCGTGGCCCAGTCCACCGCTTCCTCGATACCGCGCGGGAAGTTGGTCGAGACCGAACCGCCTTGCGGGCCGGCCAGGGTAATCAGATTGGGGAAGCCGACGACCTGCAGGCCCAGATAGGTAATCGGCCCGTCCATCCATTTGTCGCTCAACTTCTGGCCGCCAACGCCCTTGATTTCGATGCGGTCGAAGGCGCCGGTGATGGCGTCAAAGCCGGTGGCATAGATGATGATATCGAATTCATGCTCTTTATCGGAGGTCTTGATGCCCGCCGGCGTGATGCACTCGATCGGCGTCTCGTTAATGTCCACCAGATGCACGTTGTCGCGGTTGTAGGCCTCGTAATATTTCGTCTCCAGCGGTACCCGGCGGGTGCCAAAGCCGTGATCCTTGGGGATCAGTTTTTCCGCCGTGGCCGGATCGTTGACCCGTTGGCGGATCTTGCCGGCGATGAATTCGCTGAAGGCTTCGTTGGGGCCTTCCTCGACCAAAACATCGCGGAAATTGCCGATCCAGACGCCAAAGCCAGGCGAGGCATAAAGCTCCTCCCAAAATGCCAAACGGTCTTCTTCCGAGACTTCATCGAATTTGCGCCGGTCGGGGCCGTGGATGAAGCCGCCCGGCGTTTCCTTGCAGCGGGCGAAGATCTCGTCATACGAGGATTTGATCTTGGCCATCTCTTCATCGCTGATCTTGCTGTTATGCAGGGGCGCGCACCAGTTTGGGCGGCGCTGGAAGACGGTCATCTCGCCGACCTTGTCGGCGATCTCGGCAATGATCTGCACGGCGGTAGCCCCGGTGCCCAGCACGGCGACCTTCTTGCCGGTGAAATCCACCGGCTCCTTGGGCCAGTAATAGGTGTGATAAGCTTCGCCCTGATAGCTCTCGACGCCCGGAATGGTCGGCATGGTGGGCGCGGATAGCATGCCGATGGCGGTCAGCAGCACCGGCGTGGTCAGGGTGCGGCCATCAGCCAGATGCACGCTCCAGGTATTGCTGTCTTCATCAAAGACCGAGGAAGCCACCTTGCAATTGAACTGCATGTGCTTCGAGAGGTCGAATTTGTCCACCACGTGGTTCAGATAGCGCAGGGTTTCCGGCTGGCCGGCGAAATGTTCGGACCAGTTCCATTCTTCCAGCAATTCCTTGGAGAATGAATAGCCATAGCTATAGCTCTCTGAATCAAAACGGGCGCCTGGATAGCGGTTCCAATACCAAGTTCCGCCCGGTCCAGCCCCGGCCTCCAGCACCGTGACATCGACGCCCTGTTCCAGCAGCCGGTACAGTTGATAGATTCCGGTTACACCGGCCCCGATGATGATGACTTCATGATGTGTGGACTCGTTATTACTTGAGCTCGGCATTTCCCCATCCCAATGTGCTTTTCTACTGTTGGCCGCGGACGCGACCAAACTAACGGTACGGTGCTGGCGGCACGTCGTACCGCGCATGTTAGGATTATTCTAACAAACGTTTGAAATTTCGTCTATGGCGCGAC
>CAYWYB010000090.1:16009-16410 GCA_964462145.1 uncultured Rhodospirillaceae bacterium | reverse complement strand
GGGTGGCAAGGCGAATAAACGAATCTAGTTAATGGGCAGATCCCGCCGGACATAACGGCCGTCCTCGATACCCGTGAAGTATTCATCAACCTCCGGATGACGCACCGGTTCGCCATTGTCATCGGTCAGCAAATTCTGCTCCGAGACATAGGCCACATAGGTGGTCTGCGCGTTCTCCGCCAACAGATGATAGAACGGCTGCTCGCGCCGGGGGCGGACTTCCTCGGGAATGGACATCAGCCATTCCTCGGAATTTGCGAAGACCGGGTCCACGTCGAACACCACACCCCGGAAGGGATGTACACGGTGCTTAACGACATCGCCGATCTGGAATTTTGCGACCATTACTGTCGTCACGGGACCACAGGCTCCTTGCTCTTATGCTGCATCACTCATACGAA
>CAYWYB010000090.1:0-15999 GCA_964462145.1 uncultured Rhodospirillaceae bacterium | reverse complement strand
TATTTGGCCACTGCTTTTCGCCATTAATCCATGTCGTGGAAAATCACCCGTCGATCACCTGCCAGCTGCCATCGGGCTGGCGGCAGGCGGTGCCGTAAGCTTGCTGCACCTGATCATTGATCACCACGCTGTGCTGATATTCCCGGCAATAGCGCCCATTGCTGGAACGGCCCTCGCGGGTGGCAAGAATTTCGCCGTGATGGCCGCTGTCGGGGTTCGACCATTCAATGGTTTCGCCGACGGGGGCGAAGTGCGCCTGCTGTTGGGCATTGGCCAGGGCAATACGGTCGGCCCGATCCAAGGAGCGGCCGATCTCGGCACCCATGAAGGCACCCAGAAGGGTACCGGCGGCAACGGCGACGATACGGCCCCTGCCCTTGCCCACCTGCGAGCCGGCCAAGGCGCCGCCAACCGCGCCCAAAAGCGTGCCCGCGCCCTGTTTCGGGGCCTCGGTGGTGATACAGGCGCTCAACAATATGGCGGTGGCGGTCAGAACGGCGATAGGTGCGGCGGCGGTGCTGCGTGTGGCGGTCTTCATGGCGGTCTCCAATTCCGGTTTTGCATCATCAATGTCCGCACCATGCCATCGCCCACCTGAATGAGTTCTGAGAGCGCCGTTCATCCCAGGTTCATCTTTCCAACGCCCATGAAGCACCGTAGGATTGCCCGACAATACGGGAGACGAATACGTGGCCGAGGCGACAAAATACGACGCGGAAGAAGCGAAACAGGCGATCCTTGGTTATTGCCTGCGCAAGGGCGCCCTGGCTGCGGGCGTCGCCGATTTGGGCACGTTAGAGCGAATCGCGCCGCCCGGTCACCGCCCCTCGGACATCATGCCAAAGGTCAAATCGGTGATCTCCCTTGGCGTCGGCGGTCAGACCCAGGGGGCCTGGGCGGTGCCGGCCAAGGCCATGGGCTATTTCGGCTCCACGGAAACGCGGGCCTATACCATTTCCTATGGCGCGGCCTTTTTTATCGAAGGCAAATACCAAACCCCGGCAATCTATTGCCCGCCAGACATGGACAACGAAAAAGGCCCCCGCGTGCCCCTGCAAAGCCTGAAACTGCATGCCGAGGTGGCGGGTATCGGGGCCCGCTCCCTGGCCGGCGATATCCTGCTGCATCCGGAATTCGGCTATATGTATTTCGCCTCGATCTTCACCGAACTGGAATTGCCGCCAGATCAACCGATGGCGCAAAACCCCTGCCCGGCGCCGTCCTGTGTCTCCATGTACCGCCAAACCGGGCGCACCCCGTGCCAGAAATTCTGCCCCGTGCAATGCCTTTCGGGCAAGATCGACGAGGCCGGCAAACAGGCGGAAATGCATTACGACATGGCCGCCTGCGCCGAGATGAGCCAGCAGTACGAGGCCGTGCCCGCCCTGTTGGAGAAGGCAATGGCGGCGGAGGATACCCAGGGCCGGGAAGAGGCCCTGTTCGATCCCGACAACAAAATGCTCTGGTACAAAATGTCGGTGGGCTCCGGCGGGCTGCTGGCGCAGTGTTTCGAGTGCATGCGGGTCTGCCCCATCGCCACCAAGGCGCCCCTGGCGGATCCCATCCGGCGCTCCAAAGCCAAGATGGAGGCCTGATATGGCGCAGGGTTTGAACCGCCGGCAGATCGGCGTCACCGCCGCCATGATCGACAGCTATGGCGAGCTGATCTTTGGGATGAGCCACAACATGCAAAGCCGCCGGGGCGATCCGGTCCGCGAACTGGATTTCGACGCCATCGAGGCGAGCCGTGATGAGCGCGGCATGAGCGACGGCGAGATCGCCGAACAGATCGGCCTGAGCGAAATCCAGGTGATGTATATCCGCACCATGATGGAGCGGCGGCGCTTTCACACCAATCACTTCCAACGCCTGTTGGAACTTGGCGGGGGTAGGCGCTTTCGGGAGGAACGTTTCATGCCCCACGAAGAACGCTTTCAGTATCACGACGACGCCCTGGCACTGCGCGATGCCATGCGCTTCGACCCAGAACGGGCCCGCCATTACGCCGATCAGGGCTGGTGGAACAATGACACCCTGGCCAGCCTCCTCGCCCGCCATGCGGCGGAGCGCGGCACGGCGCCGGCGGTCATTCAGGGCGAAACGGTTATCAGCTACGCCGATCTATGGGACCGGGTGGACCGACTGGCCGGCGGCCTGCATGGACTTGGTCTGGGCCGAGGCGACGTCATCGCGGTGCAACTGCCCAACATCGCGGAATACGTCATCAGCTATCTGGCCATCGCCCGCCTGGGCGGCGTGATGACCACGCTCTACATGCCCCATCGGGAGCGGGAATTCGAGACCCTGTTGGGCCACAGCCGGGCCCGGGCGCTGATCTGCCTGACGGATGCGGGCGGCTTTCCTGCCGCTCAGGTGGCCCTGGATTTGGACCTGCCAAAACTGCAAAAGGTGATCACAATCGGCGAAGCGGTGGCGGGCGCGGTTTCCTTCGCCGATCTGGCCAATAGCACCGCCAGCGCGGACAAGCTGGATCTACCGCTGCCCGTGGCGGCGGATCCCATGTTGCTGCTCTACACCTCCGGCACCACCGCCTCGCCCAAGGCGGTGCCGCATAATTCCCACACCATGCTGGGCAATGGCCGTCTGGGCGTTGGCGCGCATCAGCTTGGCCCCGATGATGTGATCATGTCCGCGCCGCCGTTTGGACATCTGTTCGGGCTATACGCACTGCATATGTCGCTGCACAACGGCGCCGCCAATCTGCTGCTGCCCAGCTTCACGCCGCCCGATCTGGCCGCCACCATCGCAGCGGGCCGGGCCACGGCACTGTTGGCGGCGCCGGCCCATATGGCGGCCTGCCTAGGCATGGGCCTGTTTGACAAGCATGATTGCAGCGCCTTGAAGATCGCCATTCTTTCAGGCAGTGCCGTACCGGAGGAGATGGCGCGGGCGGCCTCGGTCAAGCTGCCGAACTGCGAGATCACGCAGCTTTGGGGCATGACGGAAACCCAGGGCGGGCTGTACTGCCGGCCCGGCGACGGCATTGAAATCTCAGCCACCTCCGCCGGCAGGCCCGCACCAGGCGCCGAGGCACGAATTGGCGAGGACGGCGAGCTGCAGGTCCGCGGCTCCATGCTGTTTCCCGGTTATTTCGACAATCCGGACGCCAACGCCGCCGCCTTCACCGATGATGGCTGGTTCCGCAGCGGCGACCTGGCCGCCCAGGACGGTAACGGCAACTTCGCCATCACGGGCCGGATCAAGGACATCATCAACCGTGGCGGGGTGAAATATAATCCCCGCGAAATCGAAGACCTGCTGGACAGCCATCCCGCCATCGCGCAATCGGCCATTGTGCCCCTGCCCGACGAGGTCCTGGGCGAGCGGGCCTGCTGCTTCGCCGTCGCCACTGATCCCGCAATCGATCTGAATACACTCTGTGACTATCTGTTGAGCCACGGCATCGCCAAGACCAAGCTGCCCGAACACCTGGTGCTGCTGGACGAAATGCCCCTGACCCCGACACGCAAAATCATTAAGGGACGCCTGCCCCTACCAAAAATCAGCTGATTTTGCCGCTTATTTGAGCGCGAAAACGACCGTGACCGCCATGCGGATTTCCGTCTCGCCCGGTGCCGTGGGGTTGCGTGAGCCGCTGGCCGCCAGGGTTCGAAATTCCCGGAACCGGCTGGGGACGCCGCCTTCCCTGATCCGCAGCACCTCGCCCAATTGCACGCCGGCCTCGGCCGCATAGATGCCGGCCCGGCGGCGGGCATCCTGAATGGCCAGCTTGCGGGCCTTGTCCTGCAAGGCTTCCGGTTCGCCAACGGCAAAATTCAGGCCCGATATGTTATTGGCACCAGCCGTGGTCAAACGATCCAACAGATCTCCCAGACGATCAACCTCGCGCAGGCGGATCGATAGATTGCCAGTGGCCCGGAAAGCGCTTGGCGCGGGCGCCGATTCCTGGTCGCTTTTGCGGCGCGGATAAATGGCCCGCAGATTGACTTGCCGACTTTGCACGTCGCGCATGGCCAGACCGAACGCCTCCAATTCCGCCAACAGCTTAACCATTACCTCGTTATGTGCGTCGAGAGCCGCCTTTGCGCTTGGGGCCTGCGCGGTGACGCCGGCCTGAATGACTGCCACATCGGGCCGGGCCGTGACCACGCCCAGGCCCTGAACCGCAATGCGCCGCTCCATGGCGTAGCCGCGGTGATGGGTCGGCTCACCGGCCCACGCCGGTATCGCCAAAGCGCCTAGGATCAAGCCCAACAGCAGATTGTGAAAGCGCATGGCTAAATGTCTCGGGGCTTTGCGGCGCGGGGCTGAACGGTGCAACGCAGCAGCTCTCCCGGTGCCCTGGCCTCGGCCGGTTCGCAGGAGACGTAAGAGGCCTTATCCTGATTTTCGGCCTCGGCCACCAGTTTCGGGTTACAGGCGACGGCCATGGCAATCAGTGCCCACAGGCCCAGCAAGCCCAGCAGGATCAAGCGAGACAGGCCTTCCTGTTCAAAACTGGCGGCCCGTGCTGAATTTCGATAGATCGTCATATGCGCACCCTCCCTCCCTGGCTGCCCAGGATACATTTCCGTTTAATATTGGCCTGAAACGGTGGCGGTGCAAGGGCGCAATTATGACGATTTTGTGTTCATCCCTGCTGATACAGCGTTGCCATGCGGTCGGCGAACAGCACAAAGCGCAACGGTCCGCCCGGCACCGGACTGTCCAGAGGCCAACAGGTCACCAGCGCCAGGCGCGGCGGGCCGACCTGGGCATGCAAACGCGCCGTCCGCGCATCCATGATGCGGCCCTCGGATATGCGGAAGCGGTGCAGCGCCCCATCGGCCCGGCGCAGCGTGATGATTTCGCCGGGCGCCAGATCGCCCAAACCCTCGAAATGGGTATCCCGATGCGCCGCGATCACCGACAAGCCGGCCTCTCCCGGCAGCGGTGTGCTGGGCAAGTGACTGGGCGCGAAGGCCAGGGCCTGGCCACTGCCGCCCGAAAGCACCACGAAGGATTTGCCGGCAAAGCTCAGTTCCGCCACGGCAATGGTGTCGGCGCCGGGCCAGGGTGGCGCGGCATGGCCCTGCAGGGTCTGGGCCCAGGCCCTCGCCAGCAGGATCTGCGCCACCTGCGCCTTGATGGGGATCCACAAGCCTTGTGCCAGCAGAACCAGACCCGACGCAAGGCAGAGACCCGCCGCGGCGACGGGCAATAAACGTCGCGCACGGCGGGTCGGGACGGAAGCGCCGCCTCGGTGAGGGGCAGGCCTCAAGAGAGCGATTCCGTCCGGCGCCAGCCAAACAGGGCCGGCACCAAGAAAGCCAGGGCCAACAGGGTCAGGGCCAGGCCGGCCAGCAGCAACAGGCTGGACGGGGTCGCAGTGGCGGGCAGACTGACGCCGGAAACCGCGCCCTGTGAGACCTGCGAGGCTCGAGACGCCTGGCCGGAAACACGTTTCAACGAGGCCTGCCTGAGCGGTCCGGCGGACTTGCCGAAAACCTTCTCGTAACGCCAGCCATGGGGCAGATTGGCGGGTAACTCTTCGTTGCCCAACAAGGCCTCGTCGGGCCGGGACTGCACCTTGTCCACAGCGATCAGGGCGGTCAGGCGGCTGACCAGGCCGTAATCCATGGCCAGGGCCAAAACCTGGGCATCCAGCTGGCCGGGGTTCTCGCTTCTGTCCGGGTTATCTTCCAATGCGGTGATCCGGCGCTGGGCCCATAGCTTGGCGATGCCTTTGCCCACCTGGCCGCCTTGCAGATCCATATCCTGGCGCCAGGCATTCTTGCCCCAGCGCCCGCTGAGGCGCACCGTATGGGCCTTGCCGGTCAATTTGGCCACCACCACCAGGGGTTCACCGGCATAAAGATCGGGCACCGGGTTGCGGGCCAGTTCCGCCACCGCGCCGTCAAAACGCACCTCGATATCGGTCAGGGCGGGCTGGCTGAGTTTTTTCACCAGTTCATCTATCCGCGCGCCGACCTGGGCGGAGGAGCCGATATGCACGAACGTGCCGCGCCCGGCCTGCGCCGCACCACGCATGAAGTGGCCGTTGGGGGCAGCGCCGATGCCCACCGTGAACAGCCGCGCCCCGCCAAGGGACTTGGCGATCAACGCGAACAGTTCCGCCTCGTTACCGACGGCGCCGTCGGTCAGGAACACCACCTGGCGCAACAGCCCCGGCGTGACCGCCTGTTGCAGGGCCGTGGCCAGGGCGGGGGCCATCCTGGTACCGCCGCCGGCCTGCAAATTCGACACCCAAGCCTTGGCCTGGGTCAGGTGGCCAGCATCGGCCGGCCTGGGCGCCCGGAACAGCATGCTATGGCCGCTATTGAATTCGACGATGTTGAAATAGTCCTGACCGCCCAGACTATCGAGCGCACGCAGCAAGGCGGCCTTGGCCTGGCGGATGGATTCACCCCCCATGGAGCCGGAGGTATCGAGCATGAACAGCAATTCCCGCGCCTGGCGCGCGCGGTCCAGATCCCCCGCTGATAGGGCAGAAGGCGGCATCAGCATCAACAGGGCATGGCGGATACGCGGCGCGGTCAGCACCGGGGCATCGGTTTCGACGAACAGCCCGGCCCGGGGTGCCGCATCCGGCAAGGGCCGCCAGGTCAGCTCGAAATCCCGATCGGCGGGCACCTGGCCGGCGGCCAGGGTGATGGTCCTGCGGCCTTCGCCCCGATCAACTGTTGGACTGGCAAGGTTGATCTTATGGTGATGGCTGGTCACCCGGGCCAAGGGCACGCCGGCGATCAGGCGCACCGTTAAGGAGACCGGGTTCAGATCGCGTTCGCCGTTGGGGCCGGGCTTTTGCACCGGCTGGGTAATACGTTGTGCATCGGTCCTGGCCGGACTGTCGTTGCCGTTGGTGGCCGAGGCGGCCCAGCCGTTGGCGCCGAAGCGGGCGATCTGCGCCTCTCCCGGAATATAGCGAGGCCCGACCACCATAGGAAAGCGTAGGTGGAATTCGCCGCTTTGATAGGCGACGCTGTGTTGATAGCGGATTTCCACCCGCACCACTTCGCCAGGGGCGATATTGGCAACGGAAGTGGTGAATATGTTCGGACGCTCCGCCTCCACCAGGGCCGCCTTTTTGCCCTGACGTTTGGCCTGGGCATATTGCTTTTGCGCTTTCTTCCGCTCCTCGATACGGCCTTCGATCACCCGCTCGCCAACCATCAGGCGCAAGCTGTCCACCGCCGCCTTGTGTGGCAGGGGGAAGACATAGATGCCTTCCATCCAGGTCTTGGCGTTGTTGGCGAATTCCTGGCGTACCACGGCGCGGGCCACCAGGCCGGAGACGTCGATCTCCACCTCGGTCTTTTGCACCAGGGCGGCACGGTAGAGCCCGCCCTCACCCCCGCCTTCGGGGCGCAACAGCAAACTCCCCTCCCCGACCTCGCCGGGCCGCACCGGTGGTCCCTCGCTGACTGAAGTTTTGGCCGAAGCAGCGGTGACGGAGACCAGCAGGATCAGGGCGGCCAGACAATTTATGACTAGAACGGCGAAGCGCTGATCAGATGATGTTCGGTGGCGGGCGATCGACATTGGGGTCTCTCCTGTTGCAATGCGGGAGAGATCAGGCCACGGCCATGGGGCGGCGGTTAGGCCGGCGCGCGGCCATTTCTGGAAGAATTCATGGCGGGATTAAGGCGGCCCGTTATGGCGCCGGCCAACTATATATACCTGGCGCCAGGATTTGCCGTTATCCTTCGATACACGGACCAGGCAAAAACCCGGTCGCAAAAGTGACGGCAAAGCATGACATTGACCTATCAAGACCTGCTGCAACACCAGAGCCTGGACAAGTCATTTGCTTATGACCAGCACCAGGTGATTTTGTATGCCCTGGGTATCGGGCTGGGTCTGGATCCAACCGACGAGCGGCAATTGCCGTTCGTTTTGGAAGATGATCTGCGGGTATTTCCCACCTTCGCCTCGGTCGCGGCCTGGGACATCGACTTTGTCCTGGCCCTGGGCATTGAATGGCCAAAACTGATCCATCTGTCCCAGGGCATGGAAATTCATCGGCCATTTCCTAGTTCGGCAAAGCTGCGGGCCGACAACCGTATCGTCGGCGCCACGGATAAACCTAAACAGAACGCCACCGTCTTGGCCGCCGAAACCACGATCAGAAACGCCGACGACGGCAGCGTTCTGGCCGAGTTGCAGGCCAGCTACCTGGCCCGCGATTTCCGCGTTGATGCCGCACCCGAAGGGCGGCGCCCGGCCACCGGGGCGCGGCCGGAGCGGGATGCGGATGTTACCGTATCGATCGCGACATCGCCCCAGGTCGCTTTGATCTACCGCTTGCTGGGCGGGCGGGCAAAAATCCATTCCACGCCATCCGTTGCCCGGCAGCAGGGTTTTGCCGGGCCGATCATGCATGGCCTGTCAACCTGGGGGCATGCCTGCCGGGCAGTCCTGCAGGCAACCGGCGAGCATGATGGGAAACGCCTGAAAGGTTTCTCCGCCGCCTTCGCGGCGCCGGTCTATCCAGGGGAGGAAATGACCACCTATCTTTGGCATGATGGCGCGGCGGTACAGTTTGAAACCTGGGTTCTGGCGCGGGATAAACTGGTATTGGCGGATGGCCGGGCGCAATTGGCGGAGTTGGGATGAAATGGCGGATATGCCCGATCTTGAATCTGATTTCGAAAAGGCAAAAGCCTTCAATCTAAGCGACTTCGACAATGAAGCGGCCCACGACCCCTTTCCCACCTATCGGCTGTTGCGCGAAAATGATCCGGTGCACCGGAATGCCGACGGCAGCTATTTTCTGACCCGCTACGACGATGTCGTGCAATCCTTCAAGCATCCGGCTATGAGTTCCGACAAGAAAGTCGCCTTCAAGCCCAGGTTCGGCGATGGCCCGCTCTACACCCATCATACCACCTCCCTGGTATTCAACGATCCGCCCATTCACACCCGGGTCCGCAAACTGCTGGCCGCCGCCTTCACGCCGCGAAAACTGGCCGAGTTGGAGCCGGTGGTCGAACGGGTGATCGACGATCTGCTGGATAAGCTCGACGCCATGGGCGAATTCGAAATCATCGAAGACTATGCCCTGGCCCTGCCGACCCAGGTGATTTCCGACATGCTGGGAGTACCCGAAGAACAACGCCATCTACTACGCGGCTATTCCAATCTTATTCTTGGCGCCCTTGATCCCGTGGTTTCGCCCGAGGCGCTGCGCGCCGGCGAGGGGGCGGTGGAGGAATTCGAGGAGATGCTGAACGAACTGATCGCCAAGCGCCGGGAAAACCCCGGCGGCAGCCAGATCGGTGAAGTGCTGTCGGCCCTGATTTTCGGTGAGGTCGATGGCGAGCGCCTCAGCCCGGTGGAATTGGTACAGAATTGCATATTCCTGCTCAATGCCGGCCATGAAACAACGGCCAATCTGATCGGCAACAGCATCGATATGTTGCTGCAAGCACCCGATCAATTGCACAGGCTGCGCGACGACCCGCAGTTGATCCACGGCACGATCGAGGAATCCCTGCGCTATCAATCACCGCTGCAAATCGGCAACCGCAAGGCGATGGAGGACGTGGTGTTCGGCGAAACGACCATTCCCGCCGGTTCTTTCATTCATTGCTGCATCGCCGCCGCCAACCGCGATCCGGCACAATTCAACGATCCGGAAAATGTCGATATCACGCGCAGTCCCAACCGCCAGATTGCTTTTGGAATCGGCAAGCACATTTGCATGGGCAACACCCTGGGGCGCATCGAAGGCCGGGTGGCGATTGGCAAATTTATCGACCGTTTTCCCAATCTCAGAAGAAACGGCGACAGCCAGCTAACCCCCCGCGTACGATTTCGCGGCTTTGACAAGCTGCCCGTTTCGGTGCGCTAGAACCCCGCACCGAAGAGCTCCACCGCCGCCCTGTGGCCTGAACCATAAATTCACCGTATTCAGCACGGTCAGACACAGCTTAGACCAAGTTTACAGAATTCCGATAACTATGCCGCCTTCAAAGTTTCGTGGAAGGTTGGTTCGGACAACTCCGCAAAGCTGAACAGACTGAACGCCCGCGCGCCGTTGTAGTCAAGGATGCGCAGATCATTGCTTTCGTGCAAATCATGCATCACCACATCGAAATGGCCGCCATAGCGTTCCTTGGCCAGCTCCAAGGGCACATCAAAGGCGATGAATTTATCGATCCCCTTCGCAGCCAGCTTGTCCAGCAGGGCGGCTTCCGTAGCGGAATCGTATGACGTCAGAATCATAAGCGCGCCATTGCCGCTGAGTAGCATTATTGCCTTCATAGCCAATGTCCTCCATGGAAATTGCACACATAGACAAGATCACGGCGTTCCCGGCCGGCACTCCCGTCAACAGGCGGGCCAGTCGCGGGTTTCGAACATGAACTCATTCCTGCCCGGACATGACGGTGGGTGAATTCCGAAACAGACCGATACCCGACCGCCACTACGGCAGCGAACCAACGACGGCGCGGAACTCGTCTTCTTCAAACGCCTTGAAGGATTTGGTTCGAATATTGCCCTCGCCACTGATGGTAAGCAGCAGCCGGGCGGCGGTGTCGTCGTTGGGAACATCGATAATGCTCATGATATCATGCTCGCCCAACAGTAGATAAAACGCCTTCAATTCGCCACCATGATCAGCCACCAGTTTCCTGACCGCATCAAGGCGATCCGGCGCATCCTTGATGGCGGCTATGCCTTTGTCGGTATAGTCCGCGAATACGATGTATGTGGGCATGACAGCCTCCCTTGATTTCGCACTACAAAACGAGGGGCAACACGGACGCGCTCACGCGAGGTGGCGCGCATCCCAACAGGTCAGCGCAATCGGGCCGGCAGCAGCGACACGCGCAAGCGGGCTGCTAATGGCTGAAACTGGCGTGGCGGGCATCACCCATCAGGCGGCGGAAATCATCGCCGCCGATGTGCACCACATTGTCATGGTCGCCGCCCTCGAAATAAATGTCCTTGAGGTTGGCCAGCCGGTCGTCCCAGACCGCCTCCAGGCCATAGGCCGCGGCCAGGGGCGGCACGGCGCCGGGATCGCAATCGGGGAAAATCTCGGCAAGTTCATCCTCGGTCACCAATTGCAGGCGCCGCCCGATCGCGTCATACAGCTCGGACTCGGACAGTTTGCACATGGCCGAGGTGACCGCCATCAGATAGCCCTCGGCATCCTTCATGACCACGGCCTTGGCCATGGCACCGACCGAGACATGGGCCGCCAGCGCCGTCGATATACTGTTGCCCGTATGGTCGTGGGCAATCACGTCGTAGGTGATGCCCTCGGCGGCGAGATGCTGTTCAACGGTTGGTGAGATTGTCATCGTGGTTCTCCCTGTAATCAGGCCGGGTATCCGGACTGGGCAACCGGGCTGGCGCACACGCCGCGCCAAGCTCGATGGCTGCAACGAAAAGACGCAAGAACGCGCAGAAAAACCAAGGCAATATTATAGCAAATTAGCGGCCTGGCGGATAGAGATTGTGATTCCGCGATGGCGATAAATTACAGCGCCGCCATCAACGCCTTGGCCATATCCAGGCCCGCCATTGCCCTATACACTTCAGACTTGTTTGACGAGGGTGATCTTTCACGATGTCCATGGGGCGCATCACATTATTGCTGGATTACAACCTGGCATGGCCGGGCGGTTTGGCGCGTGCCGGCGGCAGCGTATCCGGTTATGAAACCAGCCTTTGGTAGGGTGCCGGGAGCATGCGTCATTTCACATTGCGGCAATGGCTGATCCTGCTGACGGTACAGTTCGCGACCCTGCTGTTTGGTGCCACCATGACCTCGGTCGCGGTGATCCTGCCGCAGATGAAGGGCGCACTGTCAGCCACACAGGATCAGGTTTCGTGGATCATCACATTCAATCTGGTGGCCACCGCCATCGCCACGCCCTTGACTGGATGGCTAGCCTCGAAATTGGGATGGCGCAATCTGATGGTCGGCGCGATCGCCGGCTTCACTTCGTTTTCCGTGCTGGCGGGAATGGCGGATTCCCTGGAAGCCATGTTGGGAACCCGCGTCCTGCAGGGCCTGTTTGGGGCGCCGATCTTTCCCTTGGGCCAGGCAATCCTGCTGGCCAGTTTTTCCAAGGCGCAGCATCCCTTTATCCTGATGGCCTGGGGCGTGGGCGGCGTCATGGGGCCGATCCTGGGGCCGTTGTTTGGCGGCCTGATCGCCGAACTGATCAATTGGCGCTGGGCCTTTTTTATGATCCTGCCCGCCGGTATCGTTGCCGGCCTGCTGGCCTTCGCCGCGCTCTCCAATCAGGAAAAGGGCAAGGCGCAGCGCTTCGACTATCTGGGTTTTGTGCTGATCGCCATCGCCATCGGCGCCACGCAATTGATGTTCGACCGGGGGCAGCGGCTGGATTGGCTGGAGAGCTATGAAATCCAACTGGAACTGTTGCTGGCCGTCGTGTTCTTTTATCTCTTCATCGTCCACATTCTGACGTCACGCCATGCCCTGTTCGATCCGGCGACCTTCAGGGACCGTAATTTCAGCATCGGCATTACCCTGGCCCTGATCATGGGCATGCTGCAATTCACCCCCATGGTGCTGTTTCCGCCCCTGCTGCAGGATTTGCGCGGCTATCCCGATTCGATCGTCGGCTATCTGATTTCCGCCCGCGGCATGGGCAATTTCCTCAGTTTCTTCATCGTCGTGCAATTTACCCGCTTCAACGCTCGGCTTTGCCTGTTTACCGGCCTGGCCTTGCAGGCGGTGGCGGGGCTGTGGATGTCCTCGCTGGACATCAACATGACCACGGCAGACGTATTCTGGACCAACATTCTCCACGGCATCGGCTTTGGCACCGCCTATACCCCTATGGCGGTCTTGGCCTTTTCCACTCTGCCCATGCACCTGCTGACCCAAGGCAATGCCATATTCTCTTTGTGCCGCCTGCTGGGCAGTTCCATTTTCATCGCCTTGACCTTGGTGGTATTTTTCCGCACCTCGGCCGAGGCCACGGTCAATTTAAGCGCCATGATTGACGCCTTCGACATGCGTAACCTGAGCCTCTGGATCACCATTCTGGGCGAGCCGGGCACGCCGCCCCTGCATGCCCGCCTGCTACAGGAAGTGCGCCATCAGGCCTCGATGATCGGCTATATCAATGCCTTTCACCTGCTTACCCTGGCCTCGGCCCTGGCCGCGCCGCTGGCATTCCTGTTCGTGATCCGAAAAAGTACGGAGGCGTGAACAACCGCCAATTTTGACAAGACTGTTGCTGAAAAATGGCAACTTTGTCAGGATGCGGCTTGCCGAAATTTTGATCGAACAGAACTCACACAAATTTTCTTGGGGGAACACAGTCATGAGCAATCCGTTGGACAACACCGATCTGAAACTGGACCCGCCGGGCCGCGGCAGGATTTACGGCGATATTACCGAGACCATCGGCAATACGCCCCTGGTGCGGCTGAACAATATCGCCAAGAACGCCGGCGCCAAGGCGGAGGTTCTGGTCAAACTGGAATTCTTCAACCCCATGTCATCGGTCAAAGATCGCCTGGCCGTGGCCATGATCGCGGCCATGGAAGCGGACGGCAGCATTGGCCCCGGCTCGACCATTGTCGAGCCCACTTCGGGAAACACCGGTGTCGGCCTGGCCTTTGTCTGCGCCGCCAAGGGTTACCGCTGTATCCTGACCATGCCCGACAGCTTCTCGAAAGAGCGGCGCAAGATGTTCCTCGCCCTCGGCGCGGAGCTGGAACTGACGCCGCGGGCCGAAGGCATCGCCGGCGCCGTGAAAAAGGCCGAAGAGCTTGTCGAGCGCATTGACGGCGCGGTCATGCCCTATCAGTTCGGCCATCCCGCCAACCCGGAAATCCACCGCCGAACCACGGCCGAGGAAATCTGGGTCGATACCGCCGGCAAGGTGGATACGGTGATCCTGGGTGTCGGCACCGGCGGCACCCTGACCGGCGTGGCGGATGTCCTCAAGGCCAAGAAGGCGGACGTTCAAATCGTCGCCGTGGAGCCGGAAGACAGCCCAGTGATATCCGGCGGCAGCCATAGCCCACACATGATCCAGGGCATCGGCGCCGGCTTCATTCCGCCGGTTCTCGATACGGATCAAATCGATAGCATCGAGCAGATCAGCAACGATGACGCCATCGACACGGCGAAGCTGATGGCAACCTCGGAAGGCATTCCCTGCGGCATCTCCTCGGGCGCGGCCGTTTGCGCCGCCCTGCGCGTTGCCGCCCGCGACGGCATGGAGGGCAAGACCGTGGTCGCCATCGTACCGGATTTCGCCGAGCGTTATATGTCCTCGATCCTGTTCGACGGCATGGATATTTGGGACGATTAAGCACTGCATGGTTTGAGTAAGGCGGGGTTTTAGGTGACGGAGAGCTTTGAGAGCAAACTTGAAACAGTCCTGATACGGCAGCTGGCCGATTGCCGGAAACTGCTGTCGGCGGAACGGCTGTCGGGCGGAGCTTCTCAGGAAACCTACCGCTTGGCGGTGACGGGCGCGGATGGCACGGAACGTTTTCTGGCCCTGCGCCGCGCACCCGGTGGCGGAGTAGATGACGGCCACGAAGAAGGCCGGATCTCGTACAATCCGGGCCTGGCAGCGGAAGCTCTGTTGATACAGTCGGCCAAGGCGGTCGGCGTGCCCGAACCGGAAGTATATTATGTCCTGGCCGAAAAGGACGGCCTGGGCGAGGGCTTTATCATGTCCTGGCTGGAAGGCGAGGCCCTGGGCGCGCGCATCGTCCGCTCGCCGGAGCTGGCCGAAATCCGCCCCAAGCTGGCCTATGAATGCGGCGAGATCCTGGCCCGCATCCATGCCATCGACCTAAAGTCCACCGGTCTGGATCAACGCCTGCACAGCATGAGCCCGGAAGACTACGTGCACACCACCTGGGACCGCTACAAGGCCTTCAAGACGCCGCAGCCGATGATCGACTATGCCGGCCGTTGGCTGCTGGACCATCTGCCACAAGGGGTGGAGACGGCCCTGGTGCATAATGATTTCCGCAACGGCAATCTGATGATCTCGCGCAAAGGCGTCGTTGCGGTGCTGGATTGGGAAGTTGCCCATATTGGCGATCCCATGCGCGATCTGGGCTGGATCTGCACCAATTCCTGGCGTTTTGGCAGCGACCTGCCGGTCGGCGGTTTCGGCACTTACGAAGATCTGTTCGCCGGCTACGAAGCGGTTTCGGGCCGGGCCGTCGATCCCGAACATGTAAAATTCTGGGAAGTCTTCGGCTCGTTCTGGTGGGCCATCGGCTGTCTGGGCATGGCGGAGCACTACCGCAACGGACCGGATGCCACGGTGGAGCGCCCGGCCATTGGGCGGCGCAGCTCGGAATGCCAAGTGGACTGCGTCAATCTGCTGATCCCCGGCCCGGTGCAATTGGTCGAGGCGGCCAGCGAGAGCAGCGAGGAGATGCCCAGGATCGATGAACTGCTGGCCAGCGTACGCGATTTCCTGCACGGCGACGTCATGGCCGAGACGCAGGGGCGCACGAATTTCATGGCGCGGGTGGCGGGCAATTCCCTGGACATTGTGTTGCGCGATTCCGCCCTGGGGCCGGAACACCGGCGCCTGGAGCATCAGCGCCTGGAGGCCTTGTTCGTTACCACCGGAAGCGTGGAGGAATTACGCTGGCGCCTGGTCGAGGGCCTGCGCAACGGCGAAATCCCCCTGGACCACCCCGGCCTGGCAGAACATCTACGCCAAACAGTGGTCAACCAGATCGCCATCGATCAGCCGAAATATTCAGGTTTCAAGACGGCCTGCATTTAATATTTCTTCGCTAACCCCAACGCCTGACGGAGTCAAATATCCGTGGCCAGATGGAACAGGCAGTCGCCGCGCTGGACGCGGGCCGGGATGCGTTCGCAGATCACCAAGCCGTCATGTTCAAACAGGCACTCGGTCGGCGCCAGCCAAGGCGTTTCAGGGTGGTGGATGGCACCCGCCGGCTGGCCCTTCTTGACCTCGGCCAGCAGATCCACATAAGGCTCGAACAGGCCTTCGTCTCGGGCGTAGACAAACAAAT
>CAYWYB010000089.1:0-16453 GCA_964462145.1 uncultured Rhodospirillaceae bacterium | reverse complement strand
ATCCTCCCTTATGAAAACCCCTCAATATGTCCCAGGGGCGCTGACGTCAGACACTCTGGCTTGATGCAATATTCTTATCATGTCTCTAACAGCATATTCGCTGATCCCACTGTTCCCAGAGGAGAGTCTGGTCTGCGCTGTCTCAAAACGAAGGGACATGCCAAAATCCCAACTTGAAACTATTGCGGACGCTCGTCCCCGCCACGCGAGGACTTCGTCCATCTCTTTGTCAAAATCCGCGCGGGCTGGCATTGTTCTTAACAACTCTTCCAACTCAGCAAGCAGGTCGGTTTCTTTCATTCCATTTTCCTGATTAGAAGAAGCCTTGGGCTCCAATTGAACCCATTTTAGCCCCCGGCAAAAATAATTGATTTGTTGTCCCACATCTTATCACAAAGTGAGAGCATGCGTTTCTACTCTTGTCCTACCTTCCACTGACGGACTGACAAATTCCCAGCGCCATCAACGTGTAGCAGGTCCATACGCGCCTTAAAGGGGGTGTTTGGGAATTGCCGGGGGGATGGGTGGAGCTACTTTAGCAGATAGGGGGTAGGGTGGAGCTTACGCAAGGCTGCAGTGTCCTATGGTCCGCTACATGCTGCACTGGGTCATAAGCTAAGCCCACATGGTGCAGTTTTTACTATTGTGCTTCCTATGTGCTTCCTGGAACAAAAAACGGGTCAGGCATTATCTGCCTAACCCGTTGATTTAATTGGTACGCGCGACAGGGATCGAACCTGTGACAACCTGATTAAAAGTCAGGTGCTCTACCAACTGAGCTACGCGCGCATCGGGGCGGAACTTAGGTCGGCGCGGGGTCCGGGTCAATGTTAATTCGACGTCAAAATGAGGAAAATTGCGGCTAATTTTCAGACCGGCTTGATATCGCCCAATTCAGCCGCCCGCGCATGGGCCGCCGCGAATTCCTCCAACCCGCCATCGCTGATAGCCTGGCGCAGATTGGCCATTAAATCCTGATAATGGGTCAGGTTATGCCAGGTCGCCAGCATGGAGCCGAGGATCTCCTTGGCCCGAAACAGATGGTGTAGATAGCCGCGCGAATAGTTCCTACATAGAGGGCAGCGGCATGTTTCATCCGGCCGCGGATCGTCGGCGTGGCGGGCATTGCGGATGTTCAGAGTAGCCCGTGGCGTAAACAATTGACCCGTGCGCCCGGACCGCGTGGGCATGACGCAATCGAACATATCGACACCCCGTTGCACCGCACCGACAATATCGCCGGGCCGCCCCACGCCCATCAGATAACGGGGCTGGTTGCCAGGCAGGTGCGGCACGGTCACGTCCAGGGTGGAAAAGGTCAGTTCCTGACCCTCGCCAACCGCAAGGCCACCGATGGCGTAGCCGTCAAAGCCGATCTCCCGCAGGCGGGCGGCGGACTCGGCGCGAAGCCCGGCATACATGCCGCCCTGAACAATACCGAACAGGGCATAGCCCGGCCGCTCCACGAATGCCGCGCGGCAACGCTCGGCCCACCGCATGGACAGTGCCATGGAGGCCGCCGCGACCTCCTCCGTCGCCGGGTAGGGCGTGCATTCATCAAAGGCCATGGTGATGTCGGCATCCAGCAGATGCTGCACCTCGATGCTGCGTTCGGGGCTGAGGTACATTTTGGAGCCATCGATGTGGGACTTAAACGTCACCCCGTCTTCATCCAGTTTGCGCAGATCAGATAAGGAATAGACTTGAAAACCGCCCGAATCAGTCAATATGGGCCGCTGCCAATGCATGAAATCATGCAAGCCGCCCAGACGATCGACCCGTTCGGCACCGGGGCGCAGCATCAGATGATAGGTATTGGCCAGAACGATATCGGCGCCGGTTTCGCGCACTGCTTCGGGCGTCATGGCCTTGACCGTGGCCGCCGTGCCCACGGGCATAAACGCAGGCGTCGCGATCTCGCCATGCGCCGTATTGATCCGGCCCGTGCGCCCCGCGCCATCCTCGGCCAGAACCTCGAAGTCATAGGCCGTCATTGCGCGCTCTCCAATTCCAACAGGCAACCATCACCATAGGAATAAAAGCGGTAACCAGCCGCAATAGCGTGTTCGTAGGCCGCCTGCATCCGCGCCAGTCCGGCAAATGCCGAGACCAGCATGAACAAGGTCGATCGCGGCAGATGAAAATTCGTCAGCAGCATATCAACCACACGGAATTTATAGCCCGGCGTAATGAAAATATCGGTCTCGCCGGTGAAGGCTTCCAATTCGCCGCCCTGGGCCGCGCTTTCCAACAGGCGCAGGGACGTGGTGCCCACGGCGACCACTCTGCCGCCCCGGACCTTGGTTTCCTTGATCCGCCGTACCACGGCCGCCTCTACCTCGCCCCATTCACTGTGCATATGGTGATCATCGGTGTTGTCCACGCTGACAGGCAGAAAGGTGCCAGGACCTACGTGTAAAGTGAGTTCGGCATGCTCCACGCCCACATCACGCAAGCTTTGCAGCAAGCCATCGGTAAAATGTAGGCCCGCCGTCGGTGCGGCAACGGCACCATCGTAGCGGGCCAGAACGGTTTGATAGTCGGCATTGTCCCGCTCATCGACGGCCCGGTGCTTGCGGATGTAGGGCGGCAGCGGCAGGGTTCCGTGGCGGGCGAGCGCCGCCATCAACTCGGCCTCGGTCATGTCGAAATCCAGGACTACCTGACCATCCGTGTGCGGGCCCTCCACCCGAGCCGTAAATTCGTCGGCAATAATCAAGCGATCATCGGCCCGAAGGCGGCGGGCCGGTCGGGCGAACGCCCGCCAGCGGCCCGGACCGACGCTTTCAAGCAGGGTCAGCTCTATGCGTGCTTCGCCGCGCCGGGCTTCCAATTGCAAAGGCAGAACACGTGTATTGTTGAAAATCAACAGATCGCCCGCCCGCAGCAGTTCGGGCAGGTCGGCAATCATCCGGTCATGGGCGCCGGCATCATCCACATGCATAAGCCGCGCGCTGTCGCGCGGCTGTGCCGGGCGCAAGGCGATAGCGCTTTGCGGCAGATCAAAATCGAAGAGTTCAACGTCCATGATCGGCGCTCCGGCAACCTATATGCTGGCCAGAGGCGCCGCGGGCAACTATTCCGCGTCGGAGGCCATCCGCATGGAAATGATCTTGTCCGGATCAGTCACGGCGCCACTGCCCTGCGCACCCTTTTTGATCTTATCCACGGCGTCCATGCCGTCGGTGACCTGGCCCCACAGAGTATATTGTCCATCCAGCCACGGCGCCGCCTTGAAGACGATGAAGAACTGGCTGTCGGCACTGTTGGGATCGGCTGCCCGGGCCATGGACAGGGCCCCGCGCAGATGCTTTTCGTTGGAGAATTCAGCATCCAGATGCTGGCCCGAACCGCCCGTGCCCGTACCCGTGGGGTCACCGGTCTGAGCCATGAAATCCTCGATCACGCGATGGAAGACAATGCCATCATAGAATTTCTGCCGCACCAGCTCCTTAATGCGGGCGACATGGTTCGGGGCAATGTCGGGGCGCATTTCAATTGTCACCCGGCCATCTTTCAGTTCCAAATAGATCGTATTCTCCAAGTCACCCGCTCCCGCTTCAATGGCCGGCATCGCCAGGGCCATGATTAATCCAAAAATAAGTCTTCTTAACAGCATTTTGCCGCCCCTCTTCCAAGCCGTCTTTCTTCAACCCGCCCTCTGCCAAGCCAGCTGCGTCATGCAATACAGCACCGACGTCCAAAGCGCCTCAGTCGCGCCCAACACGTTCGTACAAACGCTTTGCAACCCGTTCCGACACAAAAGAGGTGACATCGCCATCCAGCCGGGCAATTTCCTTCACCAGGCGCGACGCGATGAACTGGTATTTGTCATTGGCCATCAGAAATACTGTTTCGATCTCTGAATTCAGGCGCAGGTTCATACCGACCATTTGAAACTCGTATTCGAAATCCGAGACCGCCCGCAGACCGCGGATGATAATGCCGGCACCATGTTCCTGGGCACAGTGCATCAACAGATTATCAAACGGCCGCACCTCGATTTCGCAGTCGTTCAATTGCCCCGCGAAGGCGTCGAGTTCGTCCTGAACCATCTCCACCCGCTCATCCAGGGTGAACATGGGGCCTTTGTCGCGATTAATGGCGACGCCGATAACCAGTTTATCCACCAGCTTGGTCGCACGTTGAATAATATCACTGTGCCCCAAGGTAATGGGGTCGAAAGTTCCCGGATAAAAGCCGATACGCTGCTTAGACAAAACCGCCTCCTAGTGCGAACAAACTAATCTTGTTGGGATCATTAGCCTTTCAAGGCCATCATGGAAAGGGTGAAAACGAAAGGTAGGGGCAATTGGCCCGGTCTAGTCCGCCGCCGATTTATTCCTCATCCACCTCATTGGGCTCGTCAGCCGCATCGCCATCGTCGCCGTTTTCACCGTTTTCGCCATTTTGCTCCGACAGCCAGGCCACGGAGACAACCCGCTCGTTCGGTTCCACATCGAACAAAGTCACGCCTTGAGTATTGCGGCCGGCAATGCGGATGTCGTGCACGGGTGTTCGGATCAAACGGCCGGTATCGGTTACCAGCATGATATGATGATCTTCCTCCACCGGAGCGGAGGCGATAACCGGGCCATTCCGGTCCGAGGCCTCGATATTGATAATGCCCTGGCCGCCGCGCCCCGTGACCCGGTATTCATAGGCCGAGGTCCGTTTGCCATAGCCGTTCTCGGTGATGGACAGTACGAACTGTTCCGCCGCCGCCATTTCATCGGCCTGCTCGGGCGCGCTGGGCAAGGGATCCGCACTGCTCTCCCCTTCCCCCTCGGCACGGCGGCGGGCGTTGGACCAGCGCAGGTACCTATCCCGCGTATCGTTATCGAATTCGGCATGGCGCACGATAGACATGGCGATCAATTCATCATCGCCAACCAGACGGATGCCCCGTACGCCGACGGAATCACGGCTTTTGAAGACCCGCACGTCAATGACGGGGAAGCGGATGCACTTGCCCCGGCGCCCCGACAGCAGAATATCATCATTGGCGTCACAGATCGCGACACCGACGATGCGGTCGCCCTCGGGCAGTTTCATGGCGATCTTGCCGTTCGCCTGCACCCGTTTGAAATCGGCCAGATCGTTGCGCCGTACGGAACCCGACGCGGTGGCGAACATGACATAACGGTCGGCCCATTCCGCCTCGTCCTCGGGCAGGGGCAGGACCGTATGAATGGTCTCGCCTTCTTCCAGCGGGAACAGATTGACCATGGCCTTGCCCCTGGCCTGGGGTGCCGCCATGGGCAGACGAAAGACCTTCAGCAGATAGACCTTGCCGGTGGAGGAAAAGAACAGCATCGGCGTATGGGTGTTGGCGACGAACAGCTGGGAGACGAAATCCTCGTCCCGCGTGGCCATACCCTGACGCCCTTTGCCGCCCCGGCGTTGCGGGCGGTAGGTGGACAGCGGCACCCGCTTGACATAGCCGTTGTGGGACACGGTCACCACCATGTCCTCGCGCTGGATCAGGTCCTCGTCTTCCTGATCGGCTTCGGCCTCGATAATTTCGCTGCCCCGGCGCGTGGCGAAGCGCTCCTTCATATCCAGAAGTTCTTCGCGGATGATCCCGGTAAGGCGGTCGCGGGAGCGCAGAATATCGAGATAGTCCAGAATCTTCTCGCCCAACTCGCGCAATTCGGCGCCCACTTCATCGCGGCCCAATGCGGTCAGGCGTTGCAAGCGCAAATCAAGAATGGCGCGGGCCTGAATTTCGCTGAGCCGATAAACACCGTCGACAACCCGGTGTCCCGGCTCGTCGATCAGCTGGATCATCGCCTCGACCTCCTGCGCCGGCCAATCCCGCTCCATCAACTGTGCCCGTGCCGTGGCCGGGTCGGGCGCGGACCTGATCAGGGCAATAATGGCATCAATATTGGCCACCGCGATGGCCAGACCGGCCAGGACATGGGCCCGCTCCCGCGCCTTGCCCAAAAGATATTTCGTGCGCCGGGAGACCACGACTTCGCGGGAGTCGACAAACGCGGCGATCATCTGGCCCAGGTTCAGCAGCTCCGGCCGGCCATGGTTTAGCGCCAGGCTGTTAACGCCGAACGAGGTCTGCAGCGGCGAGAAACGATACAGCTGGTTCAGCACCACGTCCGCCATGGCATCCCGCTTCAGCTCGATCACCACGCGCACGCCCGTACGGTCGCTCTCGTCACGCAGATCGGAGATACCCTCGATCCGTTTGGCGCGCACAGCCTCGGCGATCTTTTCGATCATGCCGGCCTTGTTCACCTGATAGGGCACTTCGGTGACGATGATCGCTTCCCGGTCCTTGCGGATGGTTTCCACTGTTGTGCGCCCGCGCATGACGACGGAACCGCGCCCGGTGCGAAAGGCCGAGAGGATACCGGCCCGGCCCAGGATAAGGCCCCCCGTGGGGAAATCGGGCCCTTGCACGAATTCCATCAAGCCATCGACGGTAATCGCGGGATCATCGAGATAGGCGCAACAGGCATCAATGATTTCGCCCAGGTTATGGGGCGGCACATTGGTCGCCATGCCCACCGCAATACCGCCGGCGCCATTGACCAGCAGATTTGGCAGCATCGACGGCAGCACGATCGGTTCAGAGGCCGAACCATCATAGTTATCCTGGAAATCGACCGTATCCTTGTCGATATCCGCCAACAACATCTCGGCCGGTTTATCCATGCGCACTTCGGTGTAACGCATGGCGGCGGCGCGGTCGCCGTCCATGGAGCCGAAATTGCCCTGGCCGTCCAGCAATGGCAGGCGCATGGCGAAATCCTGCGCCATACGCACCATGGCGTCATAGATGGCCTGATCGCCGTGGGGATGATAGCGGCCCATGACGTCACCAACCACGCGGGCCGATTTGCGGTACGGCTTGTCCGAGGTATAGCCGGATTCATACATTGAATAGAGAATGCGCCGGTGCACCGGTTTCAGGCCGTCGCGGGCATCTGGAATGGCCCGGCTGACGATTACGCTCATGGCGTAATCGAGATACGATTTCCGCATCTCGTCTTCGATGGCGATGGGCATCACCGCATCGCCGCCATCGCCACCCGAAGGCGGCGCCAAAGGGGGGTCGGCGGGAGGAATTTGGCTGTCGTCAGTCAATTCGATAGGTCCTGATAGATAGGTTTCGACGGCCCTCGTCGAACGCCATTTTGGGCAACGATTTTACGCTTTCGTGGTGCTGCGGCCTGTCGCCGCCCCCCGCATGATCAGCAAATCGCCGGATCACGAGATATTGCGGCGCAGGGTGGAATATAATACCAAGTCTTGCGGTTTTCAGCAACGCCGAGGGGCCTAATTTAGGCCCTGAAAACCGTATTTTTTGAGCCTTTTTTAAGCCTTTCGAGACGCATCCGAATTTCGGCAAATGCCCATTTGCCAAATCCGCTTTAGAACCGTGAGCGATCGGGCGTGATAGTCGCTACATAGGTTTGAAAATCAACCCTTATGGGCGAGATTTGGGACCATCGCGATGGCATGAAATAGAAACCAACTGGTCCGAAAACACCTCGTTAACGGACATCGTCAATCACGGAACAAACTTCACCTTTTTTCCCCGGAGTGGCCCTTCCCCCGCGCTGAAATTCCCGTGTTCACAAACTCAGAAATACGAGGTGATCAACATGCTCGGGAGCCAGAGCGCCAGCATCGGGAACAGCAGCACAATGATCAGCACGACGGTGTCGGAAATACAGAAGGGGAAGGAACCCCGGATCACCTGTGTTACCGGCAGGCCAGTCACGCCGCTGACGGCAAACAAGTTTAGGCCTACGGGGGGAATGACGCTGCCGATCTCGATACACAGAGCGGTCAAAATCCCCAAATGCACCGGATCCACGCCCAATGACAGGGCCACGGGAAAATAAATCGGTACGGTGAGCACCAGGATTGCAACGCCGGTCAGCCACATCGACAGCGCCAACAGGGTGGCCATCAGGGCGAACAGGAAGGTGTATTTTGACAGTCCGAGCGTGCCCGCCCAGGCGGCGATTTCCTGCGGCCAGCCCATGTTGGCCAGGAAGAACTGAAAGATGCCGACACAGCCGAGAAGGAAGAACACGACCGCGGTCAGGTTCATGGCGCGGCGGGTCACGCCCATTAATTCCGCTATGAAAGGTTTGCCCTTGAAGATTACGCCATAGCCCAGCGCATAACAGGCCGCAGCCGCGCCTGCCTCAGTCGGCGTAAAAAGACCGCCGTAAAGACCGCCCAGAATAATCACCGGCATCAATAACGCGGGCAGTGCCTCCTGAAAAGCAGTCCAGCATTTACGCAGTTCGAAGGTGCCCGCCGGCAGCTTAACGACGAAAATGGACACCGAAACGATAATCACCGCATCACTGATCGCCAGCATGATGCCTGGAACAACGCCGGCAAAGAACAGGTCAACAATGGAGATTTCAGTGATCACGCCAAACAGAATCAGGGTAATACTCGGCGGAATAAGCAATGCGATCCCACCGGCAGAGGCGATCACGCCGGCCGCCATCCATTTCGGATAACCTCGTTTGATCATTTCCGGATAGGCGATCACGCTCATGGCCGCCGCCATGGCGGTGGAGGAGCCAGAAATGGCTCCGAACAGCACGGCGGCGATCAGAGTGGCATAGGCGAAACCGCCCGGCACCCAACCGATTAAGGCATCGGCGAGATTGAAAAGCCCCCGCACGAGACCGGTTTTTTCCATAAGGAAACCGGCGTAGATGAAGAACGGGATGGCGATCAGCGTGTATTTGGAGATGAATATGAAAAAGGCTTCGAACAGTGTGCCAAAGGTTAGAAAGTCGTCAAAAAGCACCAGTACGGCGGCTGAGCCGGCAAGGGAAATGCCAATCGGCACGCCAATTAAAAGCAGGCTGAAAAGGACAAGCGCTAAAGGCAACATGACAAAGCCTCAAAGGTCACGACCATCGACCGGTCAAACGTCCGTTGTCATTTCTATTTCGGCATCGAAATGTTCTCCACGCACGAAACTGACGATGTCCTCGACCGTCTGCAAGGCCGCGACAAAGGCCATCAAAAGGAAGCCAAACATCAAAATCAGATAAAACGGCCACAGCGGAATGAGCAGGCTGTAGGTGGTCAAATTCCTATCCCACGCATAGCTCAAGGTATCCCAGCCGGTGATGCCGACGGCGCCGCAAAACAGCACGATGATCGCTGATACGACGATCTTGAGAATACCAATCGTCTTGTAGTGTCCGCGCGTGTGCAAAAGCTGCACCACGGCGTTCATCACCAAGTGGCTGCGCCGTACTTGGGTCACGCAGAAATAGAAAGCGACCGCCGCAACCATGCCAACGATAATCGCATCCTGCCCCCATTCGAAAACGACACCGAATATATAGCGGCGAACAATCTCGAGCAGCGCAAAAAGGGTCAAAACCAACAGCATGGCCGAGCCGAGCCAGCCAAGTATTGTAAAAATCGCTTCCTTTGCACGGTGCGAAATTGCGAGAAACCCGTCCATGTCCCCCCCGATCAGCGGATATCCGATCTATCGAGCTAAATCAATCGAACTGACAAGGGGCCGCCAGCAGTGCGGCAGCCCCTTGCCGTCTCTTTGCATGGCGACCGTTATTTCCGGTTTTTCGCCTTATACAGTTCCGCGCCCTTGCCGTACTTCGCGAAATACTTCTCGTACTTCGTGCAATCGGTCTTTTCGAGAGCGTGGGACCCCGGAGGATTGGCCTTCACCAAAGCTGCCGCTTCCATCGTGAACTGGTCGACCATCTTATCGCCCATGTCGTTCACCTTGGTCTTGATCCACTTGTTGGTGGCGCCGCCTTCGGCCTTCTGGATGACGGATGCTTCGGCCTGATTCAGGACGTAGATGCCTGGCGCGGCCTTATCCTTGGTGACGAACTTCGCCAGCGTACGCGCATCGTTGCAATAGTTGATGACCCGCTGGAAAGGAATGAAGTCATTCTTGATGATGTCGCTCAGAATAGCTTGCTGATCATTGGAGAGCCTGTTCCACCAGCGGTTCGAAACGCCGAACCAGTAGTAGTCACCAACGATACCATTGAGGCCCGCCACGGTGAAGTAGGGCGCCTGCTCCTTCGTGGCATTGAAGCCGCCAAGCGATGTCAAAAGACCGTCGATGACACCGGTTTGCAACGCCGGCGGCACATCGCCGAAGGCCATGGCCTGTGGGTTGGCGCCAAGCGCGCTAAGCAGCGCATTCTCGGCCGGGCCCATGGAGCGCATTTTTTTGCCGGCGAAATCGGCTGGTCCGATCAATCGGCCCTTCACGGCGCCGGCCCCCATGTACATGCTCAAATGACCAGCACCCATGATGGTAATGTCGTGCGCCTTGTTGAAGTGGGTCGCCAGTTCGTTAAATGTCTTGGTCTTATCGACGGCATCGATGGCGCCGACCGTGGACAGTTTGCCAGCACCCAATAGCACGTTCGCCAGGGGCTCGATGCTCGAGGTCTTACCGAATTGACCAGTGAGGATTTCCAGGTTGCCCTGGGTCAGAGCCTTCACGCCTTGCGGGACAGTATAGAGCGACTTGGCCCAGAAAATTTGAACCTTGCTGCCGGGAATTTTCTTTTCCACCTGTTCGGCGAAGTAGACTTCCGCGATCGCGGCTGGGTGCGGCGGGCCATTGTGATCCGATGCCCAACGAAGTTTAACCGGTTCTACGGCGCCCGCCATTTGGCTGGACGCTGCGACGATGGCCGCAGCCAGAGCAGCAGTCGTCAGATTAGGTATTCGTAACATAGTACCTCCCCTTCGACCCGCCCATACAAAGACGTCTCATCGTGGTATGGACGAGTGCTTGTTTAAGTTTCCCCCTCAATCTTGATCTTATTGTTGCCGGCCTGATAAGCCCAACTGTTTTTTGCCCGCATAGCAAGCGCCAAAGGATGTTCGAAGGCCATTGAAAGAGCCATTCGACCTTTTGCAGAGCCACACGGCGGGCTCCGGTGTTCACCTGATACCAAGCATCCGGCGTCGGACCAGGGACCGACGCAACTGCCCCCTATGTCAACTTGATTACCTTGCCTTCCACATGAGAACGCTCCATTGCGTCTATCAATGCATGGCGGACAACGGCAGCATCAAAATCAGGCGCATCCGCCGTCCCCGATTTCCCGGACTGAATCGCATCGGCAAAGCGGGCATAAGCCTGCGCGACATTTCTCCCCGGGCCGGCGGCCATATCCGCCGGAATAAGCTGGTAGCTATCTGGTGGGGTCATCTCCGCCATGGCCTCGGTACCAATGCCGAGGTAGAGCTGGCTAGGCCCAATATTGACGGAGTTGGAGGTCAGCACCAGAGTGCCCTTGCGGCCATAAATCTCCAAGCGGGTGCCGCTGGCATTATACGGCACGCTGGCCACCTGATAGGATACCTCAGCACCGTTTTTCAGCAGCCCCGCGGCGGTGACGGTGTCCGGCGCATCCACAGGGAAGTCGGCTCCCGTAACCGCGTGTTTCCACATATCGATCCGCGTCGTTACCCGGGCGCTGACTTCGGCGAATTCGCCGAGGATGTAACACAGGGCATCTATGGAGTGCCCGCCCGGAATGGTCATGGGGTTGGCGCCATTGCTGCGAATACCCTGCCAAATGCGGCCATCCCCGCGCTCGGTAATGGCACCGACAATGACGCGCAGATTAACGCTCACGATGTCGCCGATTTCACCGTTGGCGACAATGTCGCGGGCATACATCACGGCAGGGTCGCTTTGCGCCTGCAAACCAACCATTGTCGCTAACCCGGCCGCCTGGGCGCTGTTCGCCATTTCCGTAGCTTCGGCCAGATGCGCCCCCAAGGGCCACTCGCAACAAACGGGTTTGCCGGCCTCGATTGCCGCCATGACCAGCTGTTTGTGCAAGGGCACGCGAACAACAACGGCGATAAGGTCAACATCCGGGTGCGCGACCATCGCGTTCATGTCGTGAAAAGCCAGCTCGGCGCCGAACGCCTCCGCCGAGGCTTTCGCGGTCTCTTCGTGCGCGGTACAAACGGCCTTTAGTTCATAACCGGGCAAGGCCTGCAATGCCGGCACATGGGCGTTGGCGCCCCAGCCACTCCCACCCGGCGTAACGGTTGCGCCAACAATTCCGACCCTGATTCTGTCTGCCACGTTTTCTTCCCCGCCCATGATAACGGCCAAGCGCCGCCTGATGCCCGAATATAGCACGCGCTGGCTGGTCATGGAAAATATCCCACCGAAAGCCCACACGGGACTTTTCGAAATCAGGCCTGGGCCCTGCCGGCAGGCTGCGCGTCGGCCCGGACGGTCTGCGCCAGGCGGGCTTTCGGCTTGCGTTCACGCAGCAAGATTGCCGGCAGCATGGCAAAGAAAAAGCACATGCCCAGAAACAGAAAGACATCGCGAAAGGCCAGCATGGAGGCTTGCGCATGCAGACTGTTGCCCAGCAGATGCAGGGTCGCCATGGGGTGCATTTCAACCGGCCAGCCCAATTGCGACAACAGGCCCGAGAGGCGCTGCATCAATTGCTGGGTCAAAATATTGTCCGCCGTTTGCAGACTTGCGAAGGCCTGGCTGAACACCGCCGTACGTTGCTCCAACATCACCGCGATCAGGTTGACACCCAGGGCACCGCCCATCTGGCGCATGAAATTCACCGCGCCCGAACCCTGGCTCAACAACTCGCTACTGAGGCTTTGCAGCGCTGTGACATTGATGGTGGGAATGACAAAGCCCATACCGATGCGCCCCAGGATCATCCATGCGGCAAAGGTCCAGAACGGCGTGTCCGTATGGGCCCCGGTCATCAGCATGGACGAAATGCCAAAGGCGAACAGGCCGCCCAGGATCAACAGATAGCGGGGAAAGTGATCCGCCAGCCTACCCCCGATGGGCATCAGGCACATCATGGTCAGACCCGCCGGCACCATCAACAGGCCTGCGCGGGTCGGCGAATAGCTTTGCACGGTCTGTACGAACAGGGGGATCAGATAGGTCGTGCCATACAGCCCCGCACCCAGCGCCATCCGCACCATTGCGGCGGCGGCGAATTGGCGGTTCAGGAACAGACGCAGTTGCAGGATCGGCTCGTCCGTCCGCCATTCCCACCATAGGAAGGCCGCCAGGGACAGGGCGAATGTAGAAAAATAGACCGCGACGATCGGCGCATGCCAGCCTTCTCGCTGCCCCGACGACAACCCCACCAGCATAGAGCTGACAAAGACGATCAACAGCGCCAGGCCAGTCCAATCAAAGGCCGGCTTGGGATCATTACCCTGACGCCAGGGCATGAAAAACGAGGCCAAAAGGCTGCCAACGATGCCCACGGGAACGGGGGCAAAAAATACATAGTGCCAATTGAAGGCATCCAGCAGCAGGCCGCCAAACGTGGGCCCCAATGTGGGCGCGACGACCACGCCCAGTCCAAACAGCCCCATGGCCTTGCCCCGCTGGTGCATGGGGAAAACCTGATACATCAGGACCATGGACAGCGGCTGTATCAAGCCCGCGCCCAACCCCTGCAGCACGCGGGCAGAGATCATGATATCGATATTATTCGAAAGTCCGCCCATGAAGGCGCCGAAGACAAAAACCGCCATCGCCGCGAGATAGGTCGTGCGCATGCCGAAGGAACGGACGAACCAGTCGTTCAGCAACATGGTCACGGTCATCGAGGCGATGTAGCCCGTGGCCAGCCAATGCACCGTATCCTGACCAACACCAAAGGCGCCCATGATGACCGGAATGGCGACATTGATCATGGTTGCGTTCAACAGCATCGTCACCACGCCCAGGATACAGGTGACGGTCACGATGAGCCGGTATCTGGGCCCGTAACGTTCGAATAATGTCTCAATCGCGGTGCTCGGCATGGACTAGCCCGGCCGCGGCCGCAATTGGGGCCGGGCCTTTACCTTGGTGACTGGATCGCGCAGCAGCAAAACCGGTATCATTGTCCCCACATAAACCACCCCGATCAGCATGAAGACATCGCTGAATGCCATCATGGAGGCCTGAGCATAAATGCTGCGGCCAACCAAATAAAGCGCGCCCGCCGGTTTCATCTCGAATGGCCAGCCCAACTGCCCCAGCATATGACCGAATTTCACCATCAACAGCTGGGTCGCGCTGTTATCGGGTGTTTGCAGGCCGGCGAAGAACGCCGTGCGCTGTTCAAGCCCCAGCGAGATCAGGTTGATCCCAAGGGCGCCGCCCAATTGGCGGGTAAAGTTGATCGCGCCCGAACCTTGGCTCAATTGCTCGGGCCGTAAATTCGTGATCGCGGCGACGGTCAGGGTCGGCATCACCGATGCCAGGCCGACGCGGCCGATCATGATCCAGACCGCAAAGACCCAAAATGGCGTATCGGTATGGGCCTGCATCATCAACAGGGACGAGAAGCCAAATATAAACATGCCGAACAGGATCATCTGATAGTGCGGCAAGCGGTCCGAGAGCCGGCCCGCGATGGGGAAGGACAGCATCATGACCAGGCCGCCGGGCACCATCAGCAAGCCCGATCGGGTCGGGCTGTAACCCTGGACCATCTGGACAAACAGCGGAATGATGTAGATCGAACCGAACAAACCGGCGCCCAGCACCATGCCGACCAGAGCCGCGACCGCGAACTTGCGGTCAAAAAACACCCGCAGCTCCATGATCGGTGTTTCGGCCTGCAACTCCCACCAGACAAACGCACACAGAGAGATGATCGAAATGCTGAAATAGACCGAGATGATCGGCGTCTGCCAGCCTTCCTGCTGCCCGCTGGACAGACCTGTCAGGCCAAAGGAGATAAACAGCGCCACCAGGATCAATCCCGTCCAATCAAAGCTGGGAAGCGGCCCCTGCCCTTCCTTGCCCGGCACGAAGATCAACGCCAAGACAATGCCCACCACGGCCACCGGCACTGCCATGAAAAAAACAAAATGCCAATTGTAGACATCCAGCAGCACACCGCCCAGGGCCGGCCCCACGGTCGGCGCCACGACCACGCCGAGACCAAACAGCCCCATCGCCATGCCTCGCTTCTCGGGCGGGAAGACCCTGAACATCACCACCATGGCCAGAGGCTGCACCACGCCGGCGCCGACGCCTTGAAATATGCGGGCCAGGATCATCATGTCGATATTCGTGCTCAACCCGCCCATCACGGCGCCAAGAGAGAACACCGTCAGGGCCGCGATATAGGTCGCCCGCATGCCAAATGAACGCACGCACCAGTCGTTGAGCAGCATGGAGACGGTCATTGCCGCAATAAATCCGGTAGACAGCCAGTGCACCGTATCCTGGCCCACGCCAAAAGCGCCCATGATCACTGGCACGGCGACATTGATCATCGTCGCGGACAGCACCATGGCGACCGTGCCCAGCATGGCCGTGAAAGACACGTAGTATTGATAGCGCGGTCCAAACCGCGCGAACAAGGTTTCTATGGAAGGTCCGGCCATGGTCTAAGACCTCTGCCGCGGAAGCGGGAACAATATACTCATCATTACAAACTTCTATCCGTGCCGTGGCCGCAACATGGCGCGCAGTTTCGTTTTCACCGGCAAGTCGATCAGGAACAATGCCGGTATTATGGTCAGAAAATACAACACGGCCATGAATAGAAAGGCATCGCTGAATGCCATCATGGAGGCCTGCGTATAGATATTGCGGCCGACCAGATAAAGCGCACCCGCCGGCATCATCTCGATCGGCCAGCCCAACTGTCCCAATATACGGCTGAACTGAGACATCAGATGCAGGGTCACACTGTTATCCGGCGTCTGCAGGCCGGTGAAGGCATCGTAAAAGAACGCCGTTCGTTCGCCTAGGATCAAGGCCAGAACGTTCACCCCCACAGCCCCGCCGAACTGTCTGGAGAAATTGAGCGCGCCAGACCCTTGGCTCAGCAGCTCCGGTTTCAGGGTTGATACGGCGGTGACCGTCAAGGTTGGCATCATGGTCGCTAGACCAATTCGGCCAATAATGATCCAGATTGCAAAAAGCCAGAACGGCGTGTCCGTATGGGCCTGCATCATGATCACACAGGAGGCGCCAAACACGGCCAGGCCAATAATAATCATTTGGTAGCCGGGCAGCCGGTCCGAAAGGCGCCCGGCAATGGGGAACATGGCCATCACCAGAACGCCGCCCGGTAGCAGCAACAGGCCGGAGCGCGTTGGGCTGTAGCCTTGTACGCTCTGCACGAACAACGGAATGATGTAGGCCGAACCAAACAGCCCGACGCTCAGTACCATGCCAACCAAGACGGCCGCGGCAAACTTGCGGTTCAGGAAAACCCGCAGCTGCAAAATCGGGTTTTGCGTCTGCAATTCCCATAGAATGAACGCCACCAACGACATGATGGCGATGGAGAACAAGACCGCGATGATGGGCGCGCCCCAGCCTTCGCGCAGACCGTTGGACAGTCCCGTCAGGGTACAGCTGATAAACGCGATCACCAGGATCAAGCCGGCCCAATCAAAGGGCGGCAAGGGCCGCTGGTGTTTG
>CAYWYB010000088.1:0-16489 GCA_964462145.1 uncultured Rhodospirillaceae bacterium | reverse complement strand
GTTAATCTACGCTCGCCAGCAATCTTGCGCCCTCTCATGAATAATTCGGGCTAAATGTTAAATTCATGTCGCTCCCTATTCGTCATGATCCTTTTAGCGGCTGGTGTGATCCTGCATTTTCAGCCGGTCACCGCCGGTGTCGTTTTTAAGGAAAGCCGTGGCGCCAAGTGCGGCGCAGTCGATATAGCGGTCAGCGCGACAAATTTCGTGGTGTCACGAGAACGCCAGGGTAAATGTATCGCAATATCCGTCGCCGGCGCGGCGCTATCGGACGATCTCGGCTCGGACAGTTATGAGTTGCGCAATATTTATCGTGAATTGAGAGAGGTGGTGCTATTCGGCGATAGAATCAGGAGCTATCACATTAGGGCCTTTTCATTCCTATTCGCGGCCGTTGGAAAAAACAGAATAGAGGCGCGGGAAATAAGAAGCACAGTAAGAAAAGTCATGGAGGACAATTTGAGACAATTAGACCGTTGTCTTAGGGGGGACTTTTTCCGCGACCGCAGCAGCAGTAGAGGGAGAACAACGGGCGCCAGTCCTGTTTCCGCCTTGGATTGCCGCATCTTGGACCGGCGGGATAGTCAAAATCGAAATGAAAATGGTCTAAACACAGTTCGTTTTACTTTAACCATGGGACCTGAAGTCTTAGTTGCCTATTTTCCGACTCGACTGCGAAGATGAGGCTTGTGAGGTGAACCATTTCTTACAAAATCACTGGGACAAACTATTGACCTTTGTCTTAAGTGTCATCGTTGGGGGGGTCGTTGCATTTTCCGCCGCCCGGGTCGGCCTGATTGATCGAATTGACGGCGCAAAGACCAGCATGTCGGAAAAAATCGATGTTGTGTCCAACAAAGTCGACCAAATTCGCAAAGATCTACATGCCGGTGAAATCATAATCGAACGCATAGATGTAAAGGTCGGCAGTTTGGAGAATTCATCGTCCGAGGCAAAATTGGATCGTCGAGAAATCATTAGCAGATTGGAATCTGTTAAAGACCAAATTACAGAGATACGGGTGGAAATTAAGAAATAGACGCCTGGAAATGCGGATAAATTTTCCACGCACCCGCCTACGCATTCTCTCGGATCCCCGGTATGTAAGGTTTTCCACGATAGCGCGGCAGCATCACCGATAGCCGCCTGTGTGCTTTCTATCGGGATCAGCAGGTCAAAATTTGCGGAAACACCTACCGCCCATGGCGCAAGTTGATTAACATCGCTATCGGGGAATATCGAAAAACATCAAGCAGGGGAGTGCGCGCGGCCGCGAGGAGGATACGGCATGGCCAAACGGGCCTTTGAAATTTCCATCAATGAAACACTTTGCCGCTCCTGTGCCGTCTGTTGGGAAATCTGCGCACCGGACGTGCTGGATTTCCAGCCACCCCTGAACAAAGCCATCGTGGTGAGCCAGGATCAATGCACCGGCTGCCGCCTGTGTGAATGGCTCTGCCCGGACTGGGCCATCGTGGTCCGCCCCCAAATAGACGAGAATTCAGAGGTGGCGGCATGACCCGGCAACTATTGTTCGGCAATCATGCGTTTTGCGAGGGCGCGATCGCGGCGGGTGTACGCTTCTATGCCGGTTATCCGATCACGCCGGCGACCGAGATCGCGGAATTCATGTCCCGGCGCATGTTCGAGGTCGATGGCACCTACGTCCAGATGGAGGACGAACTGGCCTCCCTGAACGCGGTCATGGGCGCCTCGGTGACCGGGGTGAAGAGCGTTACCGCCTCCGCCGGACCAGGCATGGCGCTGATCCAGAACGAACTGGGCCAGGCGGTGGTGGCGGAAGTCCCGGCGGTGGTCATCAATGTGGGGCGTGCCGGCCCAGGAATTGGCAATGCAACGCGTTCCGGCCAAATGGAAGTGATGCAGGCGCGCTACGGCCCGAACGGCGAATGCCCCGCCGTGGCGATCAGCCCGGCAACGGTGGAGGAAGCATTCTGGCTGACCATCAAGGCGGTCAATCTGTCGGAAAGCCTGCGCACCGTGGTCATCGTGCTGGCCGAGGGTCTGCTGGGCCTGCAGCGCGCCGTGGTCGATTTACCCGACTACTCCACCATCGAGCTGACGGAACGGCCACGGCCCACCATGCCGCCCAGCGAATACAGCGGCGCCTATATCGCCAACGAGCTGACCGACGTGCCGCCCGTGGCCGATTTTGGTACCGGCTATAAAACCATTCTCAATACGGTTGGCATCCAACCCCGGGGCGGTGGCGACGGCAGCACCCAAGGCGGTCGCCTGGAAAACCAGGACTTCACCATCCGCCGCCTGCACGAAAAGATCCTCTCCCGCAAGGACGAGGTCATCATGACCGAGCGGCACCAGACCGAGGATGCCGAAGTGGTCTACATAGCTTTCGGCACCCAGGCGCAATCGGCCTATCTGGCCATGCAACAGGCCCGCGCCAAGGGCATCAAGGCGGGCATGCTGCGCCTGATCACGATCTGGCCATTCCCCGAAGACGCGGTGCGCGAATGCTGCGCCAAGGCCCGCGCGGTTGTAGTGCCGGAAATGAATATGGGCCAGGTCCGCATGCTGGTGGTCAACGCCCTGGCTGATAGCGATGCCGAAGTTGTCGGCGTCAACCATGTCGACAGCACCTACATTCTGCCGGAGGAAATTTTGGCTAAGACCGAGGAGGTTCTGCCATGAGCGTGGACGCAAAGAAAAATCGCCCGGACCCGATGACGCCGCTGGATGATCTGATCGAACAATATGCCGACATGCCGCCAAGCAACTTCCGCTATTGCCCCGGCTGCGGTCTTGGCATGGCGCAGAGCGCGCTGATGCGGGCCTTCCACCGCCTTGACCTGGACATCAGTCAGGTCGCCTCCGCGGGCGGCAGCGGCTGTTACGCGGTGATGGCGCATTATTTCAAATCGAACCATGTGCATGGCTCTCACGGCCGTGCCTGCGCCGTCGCCACGGGCATGAAGCTGGCCAACCCGGAGTTGACCGTTCTGACATTGCAGGGCGACGGCGATTGTCTGGCCATTGGCGGCAATCACTTCATTCATGCAGCCCGGCGCAATATCGATATCACGGTGATTTGCTTCAACAATTTCGGCTTTGGCGATACCGGCGGCCAGTTGGCGCCGACCACGCCCAAGGGTAGCCTGACGGAGACCTCGCCGTTTGGCATGCCGGAGGAAGCCTTTGATCCGTGCAAGCTGGCGATCGGGGCGGGTGCCTCTTTCGTTGCCCGCTCCACCGTGGCCCATCCGGTACATCTGACCAAGACCCTGGCCGAGGCCATCGCCTGGAAGGGTTTCGCCTTTGTCGAGGTGCTGCAGCATTGCCACGTGCTGTGGGGCCGGCGCAACGGCATGCCCGAGGCCATGGACATGCTGAATTTCTACCGCGAAAAATCCGCTTTCAACACCGCCGCCATATCGGAAGAAGAGCGCTTTGGCTCGCCGGTCTACGAGCCGGATGGGGAACAGGACATAAATTTCGTCCTTGGAGTGCTGCACCGGGAGGAACGCCCGGAATTGAGTGAGGAGATGGCCAAGCTGCGTCGACGGGTCAAGGAGGGTGTCTCATGAAAACCGGGATCAGAATAGCCGGCATCGGCGGCCAGGGCCTGGTCTCGGCCAGCGTCGTCCTAGCCGAGGCCCTCGGCGTGGTACGCGATTTCCAGGTCGTGCAGACGCAATTCTATGCCTCGAACATCACTGGCGGTGCTTCCTGTGGCGATGTCGTGGTATCGGATGAAAAGATCACTTTTCCCTGGGTGTTGGAACCAGATCTGATGATCGCCCTGGCGCAGGATGCGGTGAATGGCCATGGCGCCAAGATGCGGCCCGGCACGACCGTCATCGCCGATGACATCATGGTTACGGACCTATCGGCAATCGGCGCGGACGTGACGGTCCATTGGGCGCCGTTGACACGCACCGCCGACGAGGTCGGCTCGCGCAGATGCGCCAACATCGTCGCCCTCGGCGCCTTGTCCCGTCACACCGGGCTGCTTGATTTGGCGGATATATCAGCGGCTATCGCCAGCCGCGCCCCCGGCAAGCCCGAAACCAACCGCAAGGCAGTGGAAGCCGGCTATGCCGCGAAGCTGACGCCAGCGGAAGGCCACGCGGCCTGATTGTCTAGAGCACGTTTACTAAACACAAGGCCGGACGCCGCACCGCACCACGAAGTAGAACTTTCTTCAGGGGAGATGGCCATTGGCTGGGGGATATTTCAGCCCAGCGACCTGATTTCGTGTAAATTTTCCTCGATGGCGCTTTGGAAAAAGCCATGAAAGCGCCCTTCCCGCAAAAAAAATTTAAACGCCCTTTGGCCCGGTTTTCGCCTGACAGTGGACATTGAGCTTGACCGATTTGGTCACGCAGCCCTGACTCGTCTAAAAGTGTAATAGATTCAAGCCTCTTAACCCGGCGGCGCCATCCCTTGCGGCCGGTCCATGACCACCGCCCCTTATCCTTCTGACCGGAGAAACGTGCCGACAAGAAGACATGCGACAACGATTGCCCGAAAAACCAGAACTCGAATACAGCTAATTGATTGGGTCGCCAGACCGACGGCAAAGCTAGTTGGCGGGAATTCGCCGGAATCCAACGAATCCTGCTAGCGAAGCGCAGGCGCCTGTGCATTCTTCATGGCGACCGCGTTGCTCCGCCCAGGATGGCCGGGTTTGCCGCGGATATGGGAAAGCCCCAATTGTTTCAATAGACGCGATACTGAACGGTCGTGATAAACGACGCCAAACCGCGCTTCAATCCAGGCTTTCAGGTCTATCCGGCGCCAGCGTTCGACACCATCGGTCAGGGGATCAGGTCCACGCTCGACCACCTCGGCCAGTTCCGCCAATTGCGCCGGCGTAAGCCTCGGTGCCGCGCCCTTGGCCTTGCCGTCGCGCAAACCATCCGGTCCGTCCGCGTTGAAACGATGCACCCAGTCACGCAGGGTCTGCCGGTCCATGCCGCCAACCCGTGCCGCATCACAGCGGTTCATGCCGTCGTAGACTGCCGCAATCGATAGCAACCGGCGCGCCTGATTGACGTTGTCACAGCGCGCCGCAAGGGCGCGGACACCGTCAGCATCAAAATCATCTCGCAGCGGTACGGTCACTGAAACAAGCCTCCAACACAGCGAATCAGTCGCGTAAGGAATCACAAAACAATCGGTTTGTGAATCAAAAAAAAGAGTCAGATTCAATATACAGTAATAAAAGTTAATTACGTAAATAAAAAGTAACAAATTACATGTTAACAGTTATTAATCTGCAATCAATTTGACAGATTTGAAGTAAATTTATATTAACTAAATCGACCGTTCCGCTAATCGTTAGGAAAAACTCCGACCCAATTTCAAACAAATACGCACGAAAAAACAATGATAACGATTCTATATTGCCTTAAATCGCAGCTGCCCGCCTGTCTTCGTGCACGGGGCACAACATGCCAGCGCCCCAGCGACGCCAAAAACCATACAAACAGGCGAAGAGCACCCTTAGCATGGCAGGAAATTCCGCTTTCCGCCCGCGATACCGTCACGGCGGAACCGCGCCGAGACCCAGATCATCCGCCAGCGCGTCGGGGCAACCCGCCCCGTCTTTTGATAGCCGCCGTCTTGTCCGCGGTAATGCTGTTGACCGGGCCGGTGGCCATAGCCAAGACCGGCCTGGCCTTGTTTGGCAGTCAGGAAATTCGCAATCGCAGTGTGCATAAATTTACCAAATGGACCGGCATGCTTGCCCGCAATACCTTGAAGCAGGGCGCAAAACCAAACGTATGCACACAGAACGTCAACAAGAACTGTGTGCCGGGGCGATGGCTGGAAATTGTCGAACAGCTGCGACACCATGACCGGTCGACCCAGATCGACACGGTAAACAGCTTCATCAACAGGGAAGACTATGCGGTTGATTCAAAAACCTGGGGAGTCGCTGACTATTGGGCCACGCCCAGTCAATTCCTGGCCAAGGATGGTGACTGCGAGGATTTCGCCATTGCAAAATACCTGACCCTGAAATGGCTTGGCATGGATGCCTCGAACATGCGTATCGTGGTGTTGCAGGACCGCAGGCGCAGGATCGCACATGCCGTACTGGCGGTTTATGAAGAGAATAATATCGTGATCCTGGACAACCTGATAAACCGGCCCGTACCGGCCTCGGCCATCCATCATTACAAACCAATATTCTCAATCAACGAAGACGCCTGGTGGCTGCACACAAGCCGACGCAGCATGGAAAACTAACCTGGCAGGCAATTCCAACATTCGAGATGGATTTTGACCCAAGCCTTTAGAACCTCGACAAGGCGTCGCGCAGTTTATCGCGGGTTTGCGTTGTTTCCACCAGGCGTTCGCGCTGTACTTCCACGACCTCCCGAGGGGCCTTGTCGGTAAAGCCTTTATTGGCCAGCTTCTTTTCCATGCCGTTAATCTGGCCGTCCAGCTTGCCCAGGGCCTTGCTCAGGCGCTGACGCTCCTGTTCGATATCAATGACATCCGCCAGGGGCAGTACCAGTGTGGCCTCGTCAACCACGGTTTGCACGCAGCCGCTCGGCAGATCGCCGCTTTGCTCGCCGGTTTCGCTGATCCGCGCCAGGGTGGTGATCAAATCCCGCTGGCGTTCCAGCCGGGCCAGGGTTTCCCCGTTTGCGCCGCTCAGATACAGCGGGATATGGGCCGAGGGCGGAACATTCATTTCAGCCCGGACCGATCGGATTTCACTGACCATGCGGATCGTCCAATCGATCTCGGCCGCCGCCGCACCGTTCACCAGCTCGTCGCCATAGTCCGGCCAATCGGCGCGCACCAGCATGCTGTCCCGCTGTGCCGTGCGGCCCCACAGCTCCTCGGTAACGAAGGGCATGAAGGGGTGTAACAGGCGCAAAATAGCGTCCAGGGCCCAGGCCGCCGTGGCCTGGCTTTCGTCCTTGGCCGCACCATCCTCGCCTTGCAGGACCGGTTTGGAGAATTCCACGAACCAATCGCAAAATGTGCCCCAGACGAAATGATAGGCGTCATTCGCCGCCTCGTTGAAGCGATAGCCGTCGAGACCTGCGTTGATACGGTCCTGAGCCGCCTTGAGCTGACCGACCAGCCATTGGTTGACCGTGCCGGTCACCGCGCCCGGGTCAAAATCCGGCTTCAATTCGCAGCCGTTCATTTCGCAGAAACGGGCGGCATTCCACAGTTTGGTGGCGAAATTGCGGTTGCCTTCGATGCGCTGTTCGGAAAGCTTCACATCACGGCCTTGGGCTGCCTGGCTGGCCAAGGTGAAACGCAGAGCGTCGGCGCCGTATTTCTCGATCAGTTCCAGGGGATCGATGATGTTACCCTTGGATTTTGACATCTTCTGGCCCTTGGCATCGCGCACCAGGGCATGGATATAGACGGTGTCAAACGGCACCTCGTCGGCAAAATGCAGGCCCAGCATCATCATCCGGGCGACCCAGAAAAAGATGATGTCAAAGCCGGTGACCAGCAACGCGGTAGGATAATAACGCTCCAACTCCGGCGTTTTTTCCGGCCAGCCCAGGGTCGTCAGAGGCCACAGGCCAGAGGAAAACCAGGTGTCCAGCACATCCTCGTCACGGCGCAATTCGACCTTTTCGCCGTAATGGGCCAGGGCGGCGGCTTCCACCTCTTCGTAGCTCATCTCGACGAAAATTTCGCCGTCCGGGCCATACCAGGCCGGAATTTGGTGGCCCCACCACAGCTGCCGGGAAATGCACCAGGGCTGGATGTTTTCCATCCATTCGTAATAGGTCTTTTCCCACATCTTGGGCACGAATTTGGTCCGGCCCGAACGCACGGCTTCGATCGCCGGCTTGGCCAGGGTCTCGGCATCCGCATACCATTGTTCGGTCAACCATGGCTCGATCGGGACACCGCCACGGTCGCCGTAGGGCACCATGTGGGTGTGCTCGTCAATCTGAACGATCAGGCCCTGGGCCTCCAGATCCGCCAGCACTTTCTCCCGCGCCACAAAGCGGTCCAGGCCCCGGTACGCCTCAGGCGCGTTCTCGTTAATACGGGCCTCGTCATCCAGCACGTTGATCATTTCCAGATCGTGGCGGCGGCCAACTTCGAAATCATTGAAATCATGGGCCGGCGTCATCTTAACGGCGCCAGAGCCCTGTTCGGGATCGGCATAATCGTCCGCCACAATGATCAGGCGGCGCCCAACCAGTGGCAGGATGGCATGCTTGCCAACCAAATCCTTATAGCGGGCATCGTCAGGATGCACCGCGATGGCGGTATCGCCCAGCATGGTTTCGGGCCGGGTGGTGGCGACGGTGATGAATTTGCTGTTGTCGTCTTCAAGGGGATACTTGATGTGCCACAGATGGCCGGCCACTTCCGTCTGCTGCACTTCCAGATCCGAAATCGCCGTGCGCAACTTCGGGTCCCAGTTGACGAGGCGTTTGTCCTTGTAGATCAGGTCCTTTTTATAGAGTTCCACGAAAACCTTGATCACAGCCTTGGAGAGGCCTTCATCCATGGTGAAGCGTTCGCGCGGCCAGTCGCACGAGGCGCCCAGGCGCTTCAATTGCCCGGTGATGGTACCGCCCGATTCATCCTTCCATTCCCAGACCCGTTCGATGAATTTTTCACGGCCCAGATCTTGGCGCGTCTTGCCCTCCTCGCCCAGCATGCGCTCGACCACCATCTGCGTCGCGATGCCCGCATGGTCCATACCCGGCTGCCACAACACATCGCGGCCGCGCATGCGGTGCAGACGGATCATGATATCCTGCAAGGTGTTGTTCAAGGCGTGGCCCATGTGCAGGCTGCCTGTCACATTCGGCGGTGGGATGACGATGGCATAGGGCTCGGCGTTACCGCCGGCGGTAGCACCGCAGGAAAAGACGCCTGAATCTTCCCATTGCTGATACAAACGGCCCTCGACGTCCGAGGGAATGAAGGTCTTGTCCAGCATTGCCGAACCCTTTTTCATAAAAAGGCATTGCATCAATCGCTCAAAGACGCGTGATGCCGCCCAATAGACAAAATTTCAACGGAAATGGCCACCATGCCCGCGCCGGGTAAGGGCCATACTTAGTCGTCTTCGGCCCGCCCAACCAGCTTGGCGATTTCCTTTTCCACAAGGCGTTCTACCAGTGACGGGAGATTTTCGTCCAGCCATTCTTTCAGCATGGGGCGCAACAGGCCCTTGACCAGATCTTCCAAGGTCTGGTGGGCATAGCCCATGGGCAGGCCATGGGAGGCGGACACGGCACCGGTCAACCCGGAAAAGGTTTCGGTGGCGGCCTCCGCCGCGTGATCCGATAACAAGGTATGCAGGTCCGCCGCGGGCGCGGGTGCCGGCGCGGCTACCGGCGCTGGTGCGGCGGCGACTGGAACGGGTTCGGGTTCAGGCTCCGGTTCCTCGATCTCGATGCTTTCGAAATCATCCACGGGAACAGGTTCTTCCTCGACCTCGACCTCGTCTTCCATGGCCGGTTCCAGTTCCGGCTCCAGATCTGGGACATCATCAATGTCCTCGACCATCTCGGTCAGCTCAAGAACTTCTTCCTCTTCCTCGGCCTCTTCTTCCGGCTCTTCCTCCGCCGGTTCTTCTACTTCATCGCTGGCCTCTTCCTCACCACCGCCTTCTTCCTCGTCGTCAGAGATAATCCGGCGGATAGAGGCCAGAATCTCCTCCATCGTTGGTTCCCGGTCGTCGTCTTGTTCCGTGGCGTCAGTCATGGGGCGCGGCCCTTGAAGGATTAGCGATTCACCCACATGTTAAAATAAGTGGGCGCAAAAGGCTATTACTGCAAATTCCAATACTTGGACGCAGTTGTTAAGGTGTTATGATGAAAAAAACCTTAATCTTGCACTGTCTTCCAGCCCCACCATTTATTGCGCACCTTCTGGTAATGCTGGTTGGGGTCATAAACTTGTACGGGCAAACCAATATGAACAGCCGTTAAACGGCCAATTGCCGCCAACAGGAAATAGCCCGCGACATATTCGTCACGCTCTGCAATGACCAGGGCGACACGGGAATTCAGCAACTCCTGTTCGGCATCCAGCACATCCAAGGTCGTGCGAGAGCCAACTTCCGCCTCTTGGCGGACGCCTTCCAAGGCAATTTCATTAGCCCTGATTTCCTCGGCCCTGGCCGATATCTGCGACCGCGTGGTGGTTAACCGCTCCCAAGCCTGAGAGGCCGCCTCAATGATGTCGCGGCGGCTTTGCTCCACCTCGATACGCCGTTGATTGAGCAATTCCTTGGCCTGGCGAATTTGTGCGTGCACCGCGCCGGCCTGATAGAGGGGAATTGACACAGTGGCACTCAGCAACCCGGAATTGGTGCTGGTGTCTTCCAGCGATGTCTCGTCCGTGCGCCGGATACGCCCATCAAGATCGACGCTCGGCAACAGCTGACCCTTGGCCTCGTCAACCGCGTGGCGGGCGGTTTCCTCGTTGTGCAGGGACACCGCAATATTTGGGCTTTCAGCCTCGGCAATGGCCAGTGCTTCACCCTCGTTGGCTGGAAACGGCGGCAATGGCGGCGCCGGCTGCAAGGTCACCGGCATGACGCCAAAGACCTGGCGATAGCTGGCCCGGGATTCAGCTAAATCGCCTTCCGCGCCGACGCGATCGGAAACCGTGCCCGAAAGCCGGGCTTCCGCCTGGGCGACATCCGTGCGGGTTACCTCGCCCACTTCAAAGCGGTCCCTGGTGGCTTCCAGTTGGCGGCGCAGAACGACCTCGTTGTTTTTCGTCAGCTGCACCCTGGCCTGATCCCGCAAAACATCCAAAAACGCCGTCACGCCATCAAGCAGCACGCGTTGTTCCGTGACCATCAATTGCGCCCGAGCCACTTGCACATCACTTTCCGCCTGCTTCACGCTGGCGACCGTTTGGCCGCCGGCATAGAGCGACTGGCTGACATCGGCGGAATAGGTCTGCGGCACCAGATCCTGCTCGCTTGAACCGGTGGTCTTGGACCGTTGCAGCCCGGCGCTGCCGCTCAGGGAGACCGTGGGGCGCCAACCGCCCAGTGCTTGGGGGACACCTTCATCGGTGGTCCGGACAGAGGCGCGGGCGGCTTGCAGGGTCGGGTTCGAGACATAAGCGTTGGCCAGCGCCTCGAACAGGGTTTCCGCCTTGGCCGGCGCACCGGTAGCCGAAATGCTCAGCGCCATGGCCACACCAAGTACTGGGCCAAGTACGGGGGCGCAAACAGGCGCCATGACCGACCGTGCGGCGGTTTTGCGCAAAATGGCCAATACGGACTGGTGTCCCGACCGGATGGAGTTCCTCATCATTAAACTTTTCGACCGCATCCGCGGCCGCCTTCAATTGTGCCTATGGCAATTGGCAACTAATACTGGTGGAATCAAAATTGAAATTCTTCCGCCATTTGAAAACCGGGCAGCACCGGGATCATGACATCAAACAATTCTCGGCGCGATAGTAAACCGTCCCGGTTGCAATACAGCATGGCCCGGCTGACCGGACCCTGGCGCTCCACCACGACGATACGCCCACCTTCCGCCAACTGGCCGGCAAAGGCCTCCGGAACCTCGGCCACCGCGCCATTCACGAAGATCACATCGTACGGCCCCTGATCGGCACAACCTTCCTTAAGCTCGCCCGCGACGACAGCGGCATTATCCACGTTCAAGGCCGCCAGCTGCGCCTCGGCCGCCGCCACGGCAGCGTCATCAACTTCCAGCCCTACGACCGTGCCGGCCAGCTGCGCCAGCACCGCCGTCGAATAGCCGCCTGCACAGGCCACATCCAGAATAACATCGCTGGCAGCGATTTCCGCCGCCTGCAGCATCCGGGCAAACGCCATGGGCTCCATCAAATAACGGCCATCGCCCAGCGCGATATCCTCGTCCAGATAGGCGACGCCGCGCAGCGCCTTGGGAACAAAGTTCTCGCGCGGGACCGCCAACAGCGCCTGGGTGATACGGTCGTCGGTCAGCTTGTTGGTCAACAATTGGCTATTGACCATATTCAGCCGGGCATTCGCATTGTCCTGCATGACACATCCATTACTTTAAGCAGCACCGGTTTGGCCGGCGCGGTTGCTTTACTGCCGCTAACCGGCAAACTCTCTAATATCCTGTTATAAGCGGACCGGTCCGGCAAGACAATGATAGCCTCACCTCAACTGGCACGTTGACCAGGCAAACAAGGCGCATTATGAAGCGGGTGGCTCAGCGAACATATCGTGATTGATTTGCCTCGAATTTGAGGCGAGTTCATTGTTGAGCCGGCTGGCGCGGTGGCGGAGTGGCTACGCAGCGGCCTGCAAAGCCGTGTACACCGGTTCGATTCCGGTCCGCGCCTCCAGCCCCCTTCCACCGTTGCTTCAACTTCCTTTACGGCCCCGCCAGCGCCGCAACCAGCCAACCTCCAGCCGCCGGCGCCATCGACGCACGATGGGCAAATCATAGGACAGCACCAGCAAACCCAGGGGAAACATCCAAAAACCAAGGATGGGAAGAAAGCCAAGGATGCCGCCAGCTAGCAAAAGCACGCCAACGCCAAGACGCAGCCAGCGCGGAAAGCGGCGCACGGAATGCTGAATCCGGTGGTAATAATCGTTGGCCATGGCCCTGCCTATCACGAATCGTGCGGGGTGGAGCGGCAAATATGACCACATTTCTCATGCTCGTGGTCTTGGCCACCGCATTGATGCATGCCGGCTGGAACGCCATTGTCAAAGTGGTCGCCGACCGCCTGGTCTCGCTGGCCCTGGTCAATTTCACCCACACATTGATGGCCCTGGCCCTGCTGCCCTTCGTCGGCCTGCCGGCGCCTGAAAGCTGGCCCTATCTGATCGCCTCCGTGGTGATCCATCAGGCTTATTACGCCGGTTTGGTGATGCAATACCGTTTCGGCGACTTGAGCCAGGTTTATCCCCTCGCCAGGGGTGCCTCACCCTTGATGGTGGCGGCAGTGGCCTGGATCTGGGCCGGTGAAGCCCTGGGCCCCGGCGCCCTGCTGGCGGTCCTTTTGATAACGGGGGGCATATTGTCGCTGGCGCTGTCCGGGCGGGGCAAGGGTAAGGGCCATAACACGGCCCCCGACACGGACCACGACACGGATGGGGGCAACAACCGCCTGGCCGTGGCATGGGCTTTATTCACCGCCCTGACCATTGCCGGCTATTCCATTGCCGATGGCCTGGGTGGGCGGCTCTCTGGCGACGCCGTCGCCTATATCGTCTGGTTGTTCCTGCTCGACGGACTGCCCATGCCCCTGGCCCTGCCGCTGTTGCGCCGACGAGAGGAACTTCTGGCCTCGTTGCGCCGTTACTGGCTGCCGGGATTGTTTGGCGGGGTTTTGTCCTCGTCCGCCTATGGCGTGGTCATCTGGGTAATGTCTCAGGCACCCCTGGCCATGGTCACGGCGCTGCGCGAAACCTCCGTGATCGCCGCCGCCTTGATCGGCACGCTTTTCCTATCGGAACCCTTTGGCCGCCGGCGCATCCTGGCCACCTGCCTGGTCGCCCTGGGCATCGCGGTTCTGCAGTTCAGCTAGTTACACCTCAGTTAGCTACACGGCATTCAGGGGCATCTTTAGGTAGGCGACGCCGTTCTCCTCCGCCGGCGGAAAGGCGCCGCCGCGGATATTGACCTGCACCGAAGGCAGCAACAGCGCCGGCATATCCAATTCATTGTCCCGCGCGGTACGCATGGCGACGAATTCTTCCTCGCCCACACCGTCCTTCATATGCTTGTTATCGGCCCGCTGCTCGGCCACCGTGGTCAGCCAGCGCAATTCCCGCCCACCGGGACCATAGTCATGGCACATGAACAGCCTGGTTTCCGGCGGCAGCGCCAACAAGCGCTTGACGGAATGAAACAGGGTGCGGGCATCGCCGTCGGGGAAATCGCAACGGGCCGAACCGAAATCCGGCATGAAGATCGTATCACCGACAAAAACTGCATCCTCGATCAAATAACAAACACAGGCAGGCGTATGACCCGGCGTGGACCAGACCTCGCCCGAGGCGGCACCGAAGGAAAAGCGTTCCCCCTCCGCGAACAGATGGTCGAACTGACTGCCGTCGGTAGCGAATTCATCGCCCAGATTGAAGACCGCCTTGAAATTCTTCTGCACTTGGCGAACGCCTTGGCCGATACCAATCCTGCCGCCCAGCTGCTCTTTCAGATAGGGCGCGGCGGTGATGTGATCGGCGTGGGGATGGGTTTCCAGGATCCAATCCACCACCAGATTGTTGGCGCGGACATGGGCTACGATCTCGTCGGCGGCGATGGTCGCGGTACGTCCGGATTTAGGGTCGTAGTCCAGGGCACTATCGATGATCACGCAATGATCCCCAGCAGCCTCCGCCACTACATAGGTATAGGTGAATGAGTCGGGATGAAAAAAATGATCTATCCGCACGTTCGCCATGTACTGCTCCCCTACAGGCCCGATGTCACGTGCATATGATTAGCAAATATATTTTCCATGCAAGTGTAAATGCGGCGGCATCCAGGCCCAGTTTGACCCATCCTCCAGGGTCTGATCTAACGCAGACATGACATCCTCCACACAATCCATGCCTTCCCTGGGCCGGGACATCAGAGTTATGGGCCTGGTTGGCGCCGCCCATTGGGCCAGCCATTTCTATCATCTGGTCCTGCCGGCGGTGTTTCTGCTGCTGCATGACGAGTTCGATGTCTCGTTCGCGGCGCTTGGTTTGCTGACCACTTTGCTGTACGGCGCTTCTGGCCTGGCGCAGACGCCGGCGGGGTTCATGGTCGACCGCTATGGCGCGCGCCGCGTCTTGCTGGCCGGCTTGGCGCTACTGTCCGCCGCCACCCTGGCCTGCGGTCTGGTCGATTCTTATTGGATGCTGTTGCCGCTCGCCATCCTGGCCGGAATCGGCAACAGCGTCTTTCATCCCGCCGATCTGTCGATCTTGACGGCGAAAGTCAGTCCCCACCGACTGGGCCGTGGTTATGCCACCCATGCCCTGTGCGGCAACTTGGGCTGGGCCGCGGCGCCGACCTTCATGATCACCGTCTCGCAGATCTGGGATTGGCGCGTCGCCATCATCTGCGCCGGCCTGATCGGCCTGGCCATCGTCGCCGCCTTTCTGATTTGGGGCGCCGACCTGGAGGATACGCCGGACGCCACCGCCACGGCGGAGCATATCCCGATTGGCCGGATGATGGACAATGTGCGGCTGCTGTTTTCCGCCACCATCATCTCGTGTTTTCTCTATTTCGCATTTCTGGCGGCGGCCCTGATCGGCATTCAAAGCTTTGGCATGCCGGCGATGATCGAAATCTACGGTCTGAGCCTGGCCGAGGCCAGCCGTGGCATCACCGGCTTTCTGCTGGGCACGGCGGCGGGCATTGTCATCGGCGGCATTCTGGCCGACCGTACGGACCGCCATGACCGCATTGCTATCATCGACATGGTCGTCTCGTCGCTGTTCGTCGTCTATATCGCCATGACATCGGGCATGGGGCCGGCAATGCTGCTGGGCCTGTTGGTCGCCGCGGGGATTGCTTCGGGCATGACCACGCCGTCGCGGGACATGCTGGTCCGCGCCGCCGCCCCCAAGGGCGCTTCGGGTCGGGTGTTTGGTTTTGTCTATTCCGGTCTCGACCTCGGCTCCGCCATAATCCCCCTGCTGTTGGGCTTGGCCATGGACCAGAACTATCCCGAGGCCGTGTTCTATGCCACCGCCGGCTTCCTTGCCGTCACCGCCCTGACCGTGGTGCAGGTCCGCCGTCAGGTTGTCACGGCGGAGGATCCGGCCTAGTCGTTCAGATCGCTGCGCGTGATGTGACAATCGGCCCGCTTGAAGACATCCGGTTGCAGCCTGGTGCCCAAACCGGGGCCATCGGGCGCGCGGATCATGCCGTTTTCAACAGGTGGCAATTCGGTCACCAAATCCTGATACCAGCCGTAATAAAACGCCCGCACCATTTCCTGGATCAGGGCATTGGTGGCATTCAGCGAATGATGCACCGAGGCGGTCAGCAAGACCGGCCCAGTGCAGTCGTGGGGCGCGACGGGGCGATGCCAAGCCTCGGCCATGGCGGCGATCTTGCGCGCCTCCGACAAGCCGCCGCACCAGCTTAGATCGTACATTACATAGTCGCAGGCCTGCAGCTCCAACAGTTCACGGAATTCACCACGCATGCCGATGGTTTCCGAGGCGGTGGTGGCGACACGGGTGGAATCGGCGAATTCCTTCAGGCTGCGCAAGTTGCTCATCTTGATGGGATCCTCGAACCAGAACGGCTCGAACGGCTCCAGCGCCTGGGCGATCTTCTTGGCCTGAGGCAGATCCCAGAAGGCGTGCAGTTCGACCATGATGTCCATTTTCGATCCGACCGCGTCGCGGATCTTGCGAAACGGCTCCAAGGCGGTGTCCATATCCGCCGGCGAGATGTAATGCCCACCGGACGCCTCCGCCGCATAGTCGAAGGGCCAGATCTTCATGCCAGTGATACCCATGTCCAGCAGGCTGACCGCCAATTCATCCGCATTGTGCAAAAAGCCCTGC
>CAYWYB010000087.1:0-16780 GCA_964462145.1 uncultured Rhodospirillaceae bacterium | reverse complement strand
GGTCACCCGGCCCTGTTTGCCGCGTTCCTTGGCGCGCTTGGTCGCCAGTTCGAACGCGTGGCGCAGGATGCGGTCGACGCCATGGCGGGTAAAGACCGCCTCCTGGATCACCGTTTCCCGCTCGGTGCCGGCATAGATGCGTCCGCCCATCTGGGAATATTCGCCCTCGGCGTTCTCGCGCACGATAACCATGTCGATATCGCCCGCGCCCCGGCCCGCCAGGGGACTTTCCACCCCTTCGAACAGCTTCAAGGGCCGCACGTTGGCATATTGGTCAAAGGCGCGCCGAATGGGGATCAACAGGCCCCACAGCGAGATATGATCCGGCACGCCGGGATAACCCACGGCGCCGAGGAAGATGCCGTCAAAGGCGGCCAGCTGTTCCGGGCCATCGTCGGGCATCATCGCGCCCAGCTTGGAATAGCGTTCGCAGCTCCAATCGAATTCGGCCCATTCAAAGCTGAAGCCATGTTTGCCGCCGACCTTTTCCAGCACGGTTGCCGCCGCCGGTACCACTTCGTGGCCGATCCCGTCGCCCGGGATCAAGGCGATCCGATAGTTCCGCTTACTCATTGGATTAATGCTCCATCATTCAATTTGGCTGCCGGTATGGATCATTCTACGGCAAGGGGAAATGTATTTCATCCTTCAGGTCCGAAAGGCCGGGAAGACCTGATCCGCGATCATCGCCACGTTGTTGTCGATATAGTCGTCGGGACAGGCAGACGAGACCAATATCAGGCTGGCGCCCGCATCGACATATTCCCGCAGGCGAGCCTTGTAGCGGTCCGGATCGCCGGCCAGGGCGAATTTATAAACCAACTTGGAGAAATCCTGGGCGTATTGCGTGCTCAGACGGTCGGCGGCGTATTTTATGGCCAGTTCGTGATCTTCATGAATGGCGGTAAATATATAGAGGCCATAGGTGAAGTCCGACATATCCCGGCCCAGATCCTCGCCATAGGCGCGGATTTTCGTGATGCTCTCGGCCAGTTGTTCGGGCGTATACATATAGGGCAGCCAGCCGTCGGCATACTTCGCGGCCCGCCGCATGGCCGCCTCCGAACGCCCGGAAACCCAGATCGGCGGGCGCGGTTTCTGGATCGGCAAGGGTTTCAGGCTGAAATTTTCCAGCTTGGTGAAACGGCCGTCATAGGTCACATCCGTGCCCGACCAGGTGCGGGTGATGACCTCCAGCGCATCGTCGGTGCGGGCGCCGCGCTCGTTCACCGGCACGCCGCAGGCGGCGAATTCGTTGGGAAACTCGCCGCCAACGCCGACGCCCAGGGAAAAGCGCCCGTTCGAGGCGACGTCCAATGCCGCGCCCATCTTGGCCAGCAGGGCGGCGGGATACAGAGGCACCAGGGTTATGGCGCTCATCAATTCAATGGTCGACGTGGCGCCCGCCGCCACGGACAGGGAGATCAGGCCGTTGGCGGTATCGCCGTGAAAGCTGACGTGCTCGCCACAGCCCAGGACGTCATAGCCCAGGCCCTCGATCTGCCGTGACAGCGCCTCGATCCCGTGGGGCGCGCGCAGGGTGGTGCCGAATTTGACGGCTTTATTCTCGGACATTTCTTTCTCCCGCTCATTGTCGCTTGCGAACATATTCATGATATAGAGCATGCTTGTGTAATTCGATTAGTCTAATCAGCAGAACGGAAGCAGGACAATGCCACTTCAACTTCGCTCCACCATTAAATCCAGCGGCTCTCTTGAAATCGTCCTCGCGGATGTCCCCATGCCCGAACCTGATGACCGCGAGGTCGTGGTCCGCGTCGAGGCGACGCCGGTCAATCCATCCGACCTAGGCCTGCTGTTCGGCGCCGCCGACATGAGCACGGCGAAGATCACCGGCAGCGCGGACAGCCCCGTGCTCACGGCTGATGTGCCCGATGGCATGATGCGGGCCATGGCCGGGCGCCTGGATCAATCCCTGCCTGTTGGCAATGAGGGTGCAGGCGTCGTGGTTGCCGCCGGCGCTTCGCCGGAGGCCCAGGCCCTGATGGGCAAAATGGTCTCGGTCATCGGCGGGGCGGCGTATGCGCAATACAAGGTGTGCCGCGCCAATCAATGCCTGGAGATGGCGGACGGCGTGACGGCGGCCGAGGCGGCATCCTGGTTCGTCAATCCCATGACCGCCCAGGGCATGGTGGAAACCATGCGCATGGAGGGGCATTCGGCGCTGGTGCATACGGCGGCGGCTTCCAACCTGGGCCAGATGCTGCAAAAAATCTGCCTGGCTGATGGCGTCGATCTGGTCAACATCGTGCGCAAGCCGGAGCAGGCGGCGATCCTGAAAGACATCGGCGCCAAGTATATTTGCGATCTGTCGTCGGAAAATTTCATGGATGATCTGATCGACGCCCTGGCGGAAACCGGCGCCACCATCGCCTTTGACGCCATCGGCGGCGGCAAGCTGGCGGGTCATATCCTGACCTGCATGGAAGCGGCCCTGAACCGCACGGCGACGGAATACAGCCGTTATGGCTCCACCACCCATAAACAGGTCTACATCTATGGCGGCCTGGATATCGGCCCGACGGTGTTCAACCGCGGCTTTGGCATGATGTGGGGGGTTGGCGGCTGGCTGCTGACACCGTTCCTGCAAAAGGCGGGCCGGGAGGTGGACAACCGCATGCGCCAGCGCGTGGCGGACGAGATCAAGACCACTTTCGCCTCCCATTACACGCAAGAGGTCTCCCTGGCCGATCTGCTGAACCTGGATGCCATCGCCGTCTACAACAAACGGGCCACGGGCGAGAAATTCCTGATCAACCCGACCTTGGACGGCTAGTACCCGGATTGCCACCTCTTTGACCGTGGCTGAAATTCGGGCATGATTGCCGCAAAAGTCGGAGGGTAGGCGGCATGAAGATCGCGGGGTTGTTGAGCCAGCATGCGGAACGGACGCCGGACAAGGCGGCGGTCATCTATGGTGACGATGTTCTGAGCTTTGGCGCGTTGGACCGGCAGAGCAACCGCATGGCCAATGCCCTGCTGGCCAAGGGGCTGCGCCAGGGCGACCGGGTCATTCTCTATGTGGGCAATTCCCTGGAGCTGGTGGTCGCTGTCGCCACCCTGTGGAAGGCCGGCGCCCTGCCGATCCCCATCACCACCTGGACCGTGGGCCGGGAGCTGGCCTTTCTGGTGGCGGACTCGGAACCCTTCGCGGTGCTGTACGGCCCGGAACAAAGCGCCGAGGTGGCGTCCGCCGAACTGCCCGACGGCGTGCTACACATCATGACCGCGCCGTCGGAACATGCGCTGGATTTGAAGGCTCTGATCCAGGCCGGCGAAGAGACGCCGCCGCCGACCCTGCCGCCGCAACCCGACGATGCCATGATCGGCTATACCTCCGGCACCACGGGCCGGCCCAAGGGCTCGATCATGACCCATGCGAATTTGATCACGGCGCAACTGCTGGTTTCCACTTTCTGCCAGCAGAGCGGCGACGATGTTTTCATGATCATGACGCCGATCGCGCACCGGGTCGGCATGGCCCGGCTGGTGACCTGTTTCACCCTGGGCGCCTCCGTCGTGGTGATGCCCCGCTTCGAGGCGGAGGCCGCCATCGCGCTGATCGATCAGCATGAAATTTCCATCATCTCGCTGGTGCCCACGGTGGCGCGGCTGTTGCTGGAGCGGATCGAGGCGATGGGTGCCGCCTGTCCCAGCCTGCGCGCCATGACCGCGACGGGCGAGGCCTTTCCCGTGGCCTTGAAGGAGCGCCTGGCGGCGGCCCTGCCCAATGTCGGCCTTTGGGTCTTTTACGGCATGACCGAGGGTGGCATCCCGGCGGCCCTGCGTCCCGACGAACAGACCTCAAAGCCCACTTCGGTGGGCCGGCCCATGCCCGGTGTGGAGATCCGCTTGACGGACGAGGCCGGAGGGGAGGTGGAGACCGGAGAGTCTGGCGAGGTGCAGTTGCGCAGCGGCGCGCCGGGCCGGGCCATGATCGCGCGCGAATATTTCAATCGCCCAGAGGCCAACGCCGAGGCCTACAAAGACGGCTGGTTCCGCACCGGCGATGTGGGGCGCTTTGACGAGGACGGTTATCTGTATCTGGTGGACCGGGTCAAGGACATGATCCTTTCGGGCGGCCTGAACGTCTATTCACGTGAGGTGGAGCAGGCCCTGGAGACGGCGCCGGCGGTGCGCGAGGTTGCCGTGGTCGCCGGCCCGGACGAGGAATATGGCGAATGCGTGGTCGCCTATGTGGCGCTGAAGCCGGGGCAGACGGCCACGGCGGACGAACTGATCGCCCATTGCCGTGACTACATCGCCGGTTACAAGAAACCGAAGTATCTGTTTTTTCTCGACGATTTGCCGCGCAACGTGAACGGCAAGGTGGTCAAGGCCAGCCTGCGCGAAAGAGCCGCGCGGGATATTGCCGAGGCGGACTAATCCGCCTATGCCGTATGCCCAAGCCGTGCCAGATCGGCGGTCAGGGGATGCGCGATGTCGTGGGCCATTTGCGCGATGGCTTCATCCTTGTCGCACCACAGCACGTCGCCGGTTACATTGTGTGCGCCGCCGGGTCGGCCCGGGTAGTATCCGGACAGCAGTTGCCGGCAGTTTTGAAAGCCGCAGACCTGACCGTACCGGCGGCCATGAACCATGAAGGTCACGTAATAGTCGAACAGGAAATGGCGCAGCGAGAAGGCGCGGCCCAAACGGCTGACCAGGCCGCCCAGATTGTAGCCCCGCCAATCGGGATGCACCCAGCCACCACCGCCAAAATTAATCCGCCCGCTAATAAGCGGCAGGCCGTGCTCGAAATTCAGGGCCGTGCAGTGGATCACCGGTTTCCGGTCGCCGAACAGGCGGTAGGTGGCGACATAGTCCTGGATGAAGTCGTCGGCGATCGCCAGACGGTCGGCCTGGCAGGCAATGCGCCGCCCTGATTTGTCCTGGAAATACAGCCAGAAAGCATTTTCCGGCTGCAAATGGTTGAAATCGGGATCATGGGTCTTGGCGACGCCGGTCGTGGCCGGTGCGGATTCCAGCAACGCCTTCCATTTTGTCATATCGTCGTCGACGCCAAGTACAAGGTCAATTTCGCCAAGGTAGTGGATCACGGAGTCGATATAATCCTGCACCACGGCCAGTTCGCTGTGACTTAACGTGCTCATATCCATTTTCCTCATCTCGGTTGTTTAGAGGTGAGGATATGATTAACAAATTATAGTATTATTAAAATAAAAAACAGCACTTAATGCGTTTGATGATGCGAGGCATTGACGGCATTTGCGAGCAGGTGTAGCCCGTTTTTCTGGAACTTTTAGCTAGTTAGGCGTTCTGCCGCCAGGTTGGCCAGCTGTTCGGCGCGGACATTGTTGTCGGCGAAACGAACATCCTTGGTCTGGCCGCGGCGAAAGCGGATATAGAGCTGTTGCGAGATCACGGCGGCCTTCCACAGGGCGAAGGTCTCGTACCAGGCGATGCGGCTGATATCAAAACCGGTTTGTCGGCCATAGCGCTCTGTCAGCTCGGTCCGCGTGGGAAAGGGACCTGGCGCGCCAACGGGTTGCGGCGCGCGGGGGACGGTGTCGCCGGGCTGCCGCCAATAGGCCAGAAACATGCCCAGATCCAGCAGCGGATCGCCCAGGGTTGCCATGTCCCAGTCGAAAATCGAGGCAACCCGATCCGGATCCTCGGCCCGGAACTGGCAATTGTCCATCTTCAGGTCGTTGTGCACGATGGAGATCCGGGGCGGCGGCGGAATATCCGCCCGCAATCCGTCGAATACATTATCCATGGCCGGGACGTCGTCTTCCTTGGCGGCCTGCCAGCGTTTATGCCAGCCCGTGACCTGGCGCGCGGCAAAGCCGTCGGGGCGGCCCAGATCGGACAGCCCGGCGGCATCCGGGTCGACCTGATGCAGGCCCGCCATGGCATCGATCACGGCATGGCTGACCCGGCGGTTGACATCGGGAATGGCGAGCATTTCCTCCACCATGGCGGCGCGGAGCACAAAGCCCACCCGCCGCTCCGTCGCCACGAACGGAGCGCCGATTACAGCTTCGTCGTCGCAAAACAGATAGATCCGAGGCGCCTGGGCAAACACCTTGTGCAGCTTTGACAGCACCCGGTATTCCCGGCCCATGTCATGGGCGCCGGCGGCCAACGGCCCCAGGGGCGGGCGGCGGACGACCAGTTCGGTTTCGCCAAAACACAGAAGATAGGTAAGATTGGCATGGCCGCCGGGGAATTGCAGGACCGACAATTCCCCGCCCAGGTCCAGTTCCGCTAGGTGCGGATGTTGGCGCAGATAGCCGGCCAGGCGCGGCCAATCCATCTCTTCATCGGCGCGGACGGGCGCGGTTTCCGGCTGGACAGACAGTCGCGTTCTCCTAAATCAGCTACTCCACGTCCAGGAACGTGGTGAATTCCTCGATCGCCAGCTTGGAGACGCGGAATTCATTCTCCAGGGCCCCTTCATCCTCGAAGCCCATGGAGATGCCGCAGGCCAGCAATTCCTCGTCCGGCATCTCGAGATGCTTGCGCACCACGGAATGGAACCAGGTAAAGGCGGCCTGGCCGCAGGTGTGCAGGCCTTCGCCACGGGCGCCGATCAGGATGTTTTCGATGAACATGCCGATATCCATGTAGGTGCCGGTCGCCAGATCGCGGTGAAAGGCAACGAACAAACCGATAGGGGCGTTGAAGCTTTCGGAGTTCTTGTTCATCTGGGCGTTGCGGGCGGCAGGATCGTCCCGCGCGATGCCCAGCTTGTCGTTCAGGCCGGAGCCGGTTTCCTGGCGCCGGGTCTTGAACGGTTCGAACCACTTGGTCGGGTAGTAGGGGAATTCCGGCTGGTAGTCGTCCGGGTTGCCGTTGGCGATGGCGTCAAGGATATCGGCGCTGAGGGCCGCCTTCTTCTCGCCGCCGATCACATACAGCTTCCAGGGCTGGATGTTGTTGCCGCTGGGCGCCATGCCCGCACCCTCGATGATGCGGCGCAAGCTATCCATGGGCACCGGCTTGGGCAGGAATTTTCGGACCGAGCGGCGGCTCATGATAGCGTCGTGAACTTGCATTACAGATAGGCTCCTAAGTTGGTGCTTGCGCCGGCTATGCGGCAAAGCTGGCGAGACGTTTGCCGATGATGTCCTCGGCCTCGCCGACGATGCGGCTGACCAATTCGGCGCAGGTGGGGATGTCGTCGATCAGGCCGACGACCATGCCGGCGGACCAGACGCCGTGGTCCACGTCGCCATCCTCGAACACCACTTTGCCGCGCTGGCCGGAGAGATATGGCGCCAGATCCTCGATCTTAAGATCGGCGCCCTTTTCCCGCTCGACCGCGACCACCTCGCCGGCGACCGTATTCTTGAAGACGCGGGAGGTATTGCGCAGGGTGCGGTTCATCAACTGCGTGTTCAACTCGTCCGCATCGACCATGGCCTGCTTGACGTTGTTATGGACCGGCGCTTCCTGGGTGCACATGAAGCGGCTGCCCATGTTGATGCCGTCGGCGCCCAGGGCCAGGGCGGCCACCAGGCCGCGGGCATCGCCAAAGCCGCCCGAGCCGATGAACGGAATGGACAGTTTGTTGGCGGCGCAGGGGAGGAGGATCAGGCCGGGGATATCGTCCTCGCCCGGATGGCCGGCGCATTCAAAGCCATCGACGCTGACCGCGTCGCAACCGACCGCCTCGGCCTTAACGGAATGGCGCACGGAGGTGCATTTGTGGATCACCTTGATACCGGCGGCCTTGAAGGTGGGCATGAAGGGCTCCGGGCTGCGGCCGGCGGTCTCGACGATCTTGACGCCGCTGTCGGCGATGGCGTCGACATATTCCTGATAGGGCACCGGCTTCAATGTTGGCAGAATGGTCAGGTTGACGCCAAAGGGCTTGTCCGTCATCTCGCGCGTGCGGGCGATTTCCTTTGTCAGATCTTCCGGTGTCGGCTGGGTCAGGGCGGTGATGAAACCAAGTGCACCGGCGTTGGCCACGGCGGCGACCAGTTCGCCCTTGCCGACCCACTGCATACCACCTTGGACGATTGGATGCTCGATGCCGAATAGTTCGGTAATTCTGGTTTTCATGACACACACTCACGTTTCTGTTGTTGCGATGGCGTTGGATTGCTTGCCGCCTATATAGGCTGAATGTGATTGGCTTTGGAAGTTTTTCCCTGCCGCGGCACCGGCCTGGCATGTTAGAAGAGCAGCGCTGTGTCATCGGAAGCAGGGAAAAAACCAATATGACCAATAGTATGCGCTATGCGGATGGCGATTTTGACCGTGCGGCGGAATGCCGCGAGGACCCGGAATGGCTGGCCGCGCGTCTGGCGCAAGATAGTTCCAGGGTTTATCCGATCTGGCGCCATCGCTTCCTGTTCCAGGAACAGCGCCTTCCCGTGGCCCTGACGCCGGCGGCGGCGGGGCAATTGGCTGAACTGGAACAGACGGTTCTATTGGGCGTGATCGATGATACGGCGCATTTCACCGTTGATGTTTCCAGCCTGTCCGAGGACGGCCTGGCCACGGCCATCGCGGGCGCGGCCCATGATTTGCGCGACGTCGCCATGAACCTGTCGGACCAGATGGCGGCCATGCTGGCCTTTGGCCGGGGCATGTCGGTCTGGCATGTGGATCATCAACACTGCGGCCGTTGCGGCGGACCGACCCGGGCCGAGCGTGCCGGCCATGCCCGGCGCTGCCTGGACAAGAATTGCGGGCGGCTGCATTTCCCCCGCACCGACCCCGCCGTCATCACCCTGGTCATCGATGGCGAGCGTTGTTTGCTGGCCCGCCGGGCCACCATCGATATTCCGCGCTTTTCGACCGTGGCCGGTTTTGTCGAGCCAGGCGAAACCCTGGAAGACGCCGTGCGCCGGGAAGTGGCGGAAGAGGTCGGCGTTCTGACCGGCGCGGTCATGTACCGTGCCTCGCAACCCTGGCCGTTTCCATCCTCACTGATGATGGGGTTTTGGGCCCGTGCCACATCTTCCACGATCAAGGTGGACGGCGAGGAAATCGGCGAAGCCGCCTGGTTCACGCGCGGCGACATCGACCGGGCGTTGGCGGCGGACGAGATCGTTCTGCCGCCCGAGGATTCAATTTCCCGCCGCTTGGTCGAAGATTGGCGCAATCTACCCGAGGGGACAATTATTGAAGGTTTGGAGTGACGTAGCGCACATTCGCACTATATAGTGCGTGATAATATTACTACACTCGGAGAGCGTGGCCGGTATGACTATTCCGGTCAGAACAACACATCCAACAAAAAACGAGGGGGTGGCCGTGAATATTTTTAGAACTTCAGCGATTACTTTGATGGCGGCGGTGACGCTGACCGCATGTGTCGGTACACAGCTGGAAAAGGCTGAAACGATGACGGGCGCCAAGACGCCGTTCAATTTCAACCTGCGCAGCGGCTATATCGGCCTGTCGAAAATGGAATACAAGGAAGGCGATTACGAGGACTCGGATCGCTTCGCCTCGCGCGCCATATCGGCTTCGGGGGCGAAGAAGGATACCAAGGTCAAGCCGGAAGGTTTCAAGGCGCGTAAATTACCCGCTGACAAGATTGATGATCTGCGCCGGGCCCGCGGCAAACTGATGATCGCGTTGGCCCAGGGCGGGCGGGAAGATTTCCCGAATTATGCCGCCGCCGCCCAGGTCAAATTCGACTGCTGGATGCAGGAGCAGGAGGAAAATTTCCAACCCAAGGATATCGCCGCCTGCCGCGCCGATTTCATGAAGGCCCTGGCGAAGTTACAAAAGGCGATGGCGCCGCCGCCCATGGCCAAAAAAGCCGTGATGAAAAAGCCGATGATGGCGGCCAAGCCCAAGGCGCCGGAGCCCATCGACGTGGACGGCATTTATATCGTCTTCTTCGATTTCAACAGCTCCAAGCTGAGCACCTCGGCGCAGCGGGTGTTGCGCAAGGCGGCGGCGGAATTCGCCTTGATCAAATCAACGGGCATGAGCGTAACCGGCCACACGGATATGTCGGGCCCATCCAAATATAACGATGCCCTCTCGCGTCGGCGCCTGGATATGGTTTCGTCCTTCCTGTTGAAGATGGAAGTGCCTCGGTGGGCCTTGCATCCTTCAGCCCATGGCGAGAGCAAGCCGCTGGTTCCGACCAAGGACGGTACCCGCGAAAAACGTAACCGGCGGGTCGAGATTATTTTCGAGTAGGGCGAAGATCGAAGCTGGTTACGTCTGACGACGTTTGCTGTATTAAAGGGCGCGGGGCTACGGTGGTGGCTCCGCGCCAATTTTTTATGTGACGCCAATTTTCGGGATGATGTGGTATGCGTCTTTTGATCGCACTTTTACTGCCTTGGTTTTTGTTTTTTACTATTGGCCGCGTTTTCGCAGGCATTATCTGTTTAATTTTGCAATGTACCCTGATTGGCTGGGTGCCAGCCGCCATATGGGCGGTTTATGCCCTTAGCCAATACAATATGGAAAAGCGCTTCGACGAAATGGATGCGTCCTGACCGGGGCGCTTCGACGGGCTTGACGAGATAGGAAGGATTATCGACATGGCGGATGCCTATATTTACGATCACGTGCGCACACCTCGGGGCAAGGGCCGCGCCTCGGGCGCGCTGCATTCGGTGACGCCGATTGAGCTGGCCTCGACCGCGCTGCGTGCCATTCGCGACCGCAATGATCTTGATACCGCCAATGTCGAGGACGTCATGATGGGCTGCGTTGCGCCGGTGGGTGAACAGGGCGCCGATATCGCCCGGGTCGCGGTGATCAATTCCGAATATGCCGAAAGTACCGCCGGCGCCCAGGTCAATCGTTTCTGTGCCTCTGGTCTTGAGGCGGTCAACATCGCCGCCGGGCAGATCATGTCGGGCCAGTCGGAAATGGCCATCGGCGGCGGCGTGGAAAGCATGAGCCGGGTGCCCATGGGCTCCGACGGCGGCGCCTGGCCGACCGATCCGGCGGTGGCCTTCCGTAGTTATTTCGTACCGCAAGGTATCTCCGCCGATCTGGTCGCCACCAAATACGGCTTTTCCCGCGACGACGTGGACAGCTATGCGGTGGAAAGCCAAAAGCGGGCCCAGCGTTCATGGGACGAAGGCCGCTTCAAGGATGCCGTGGTGCCCGTGGTGGATATCAACGGCACCACTGTTTTGGACCATGACGAGCACATGCGGCCCGAGACAGACATGCAGTCCCTGGCCTCTTTGGAGCCGTCATTCATCAATCACGGCGAACAGTTCGGCTTCAACTCCGTGGCTATTCAGCGCTATCCGGAGATCGAAAAAATCCAGCATGTGCATCATGCGGGTAATTCCTCCGGCATCGTCGATGGTGCTTCGGCCATGTTGCTGGGCACCAAGGAAATGGGCGAAAAACTTGGGCTGAAGCCCCGCGCCCGCATCCGCAGCTTCGCCTCCATCGGCTCCGAGCCGACGATCATGCTGACCGGGCCCTCCCTGGCGGCGGAAAAAGCCTTGAAACGCGCCGGCATGGAAAAGGGCGACATCGATCTGTGGGAGCTGAACGAAGCCTTCGCGGCGGTGGTCCTGCGCTTCATGCAGGCCCTGGATATCGATCATGACGAGATCAACGTCTGCGGCGGCGCCATCGCCATGGGCCATCCCCTGGGCGCCACTGGCGCGATGATCCTGGGTACGGTGCTGGATGAATTGGAACGCACGGGCAAAAGCACGGCGCTGGCCACTTTGTGTGTCGGCGCCGGCATGGGCACGGCAACGATTATTGAGCGTATCTAGAGCGCACTCTCGAGGAAAAAGTACCATGATGGATTACAACGTGGATGGCGACGGCGTCGCCACCATCACCTGGAATGTTTCCAACCGTCCCATGAACGTCATGAATGTGGAGACCATGACGGCCTACGCGGAGTGTGTGGAAAAAGCCGTCGATGATGAAAACGTCAAGGGCGTGATCATCGCCTCGGCCCACAAGGAATTTCTCGTCGGCGCCGATCTCTCCGTCATGGGCGACGGTGATGTCAGCATGCTGGAAGAATTCATGCGCGTCCTGCACGGTATCTTCCGGCGCATGGAGACGGGCGGCAAACCCTTCGTGGCGGCCATCAACGGCCATGCCCTGGGCGGCGGATACGAGATCTGCCTGGCCTGCCATCACCGTATCGCCGCCGATGATGCGAAGATCAAGATCGGCCTGCCCGAGGCCAAGATCGGCCTGCTGCCGGGCGGCGGCGGCACCCAGCGCCTGCCCCGCATGATCGGCATGCAACAGGCCCTGCCCCTGATGCTGGAGGGCCGGGAGCTGGCGCCGAAAGCCGCCTTGAATATGGGCATGGTCGACGAAACCGTAGCAGCCGACGAGCTGCTGGCAGCGGCCAAGGCCTGGATCCTGGGCGATGGGCAAAAGACCAAGGTGCAGCCCTGGGACAAGAAAAGCTTCAAGATACCGGGCGGTGCGGTGCAATCACCCATGGGCCAGCAGGCCTTCGCCGCCGGTAACGCCATGTTGCATCAGCGCACCTATGGCAACTATCCCGCCCAACGCAACATCATGTCCTCGGTATTCGAGGGCTGCCAGGTCGATATCGATACCGGCCTGACCATCGAAATCCGCTATCTGATCGCCACTGCGACAACGCCGGAATGCAAGAACATGATCCGGCTGTTTTTTGCCATGACCGAGGCCGGCAAAGGCGCGGGACGGCCCAAGGACATTCCGCCCGCCACGCTCACCAAGGTCGGCGTGCTGGGCGCCGGCATGATGGGCGCGGGCATCGCCTATGTCACCGCCATGGCCGGCCTGGACGTGGTGCTGCTGGATATGGAGCAGGCCGGTGCCGACAAGGGCAAGGCCCATGCCGAGGAGCTGATCAAAAAGCGCGTTTCCCGCCGCCGCATGGACAAGGACAAGGGCGAAGCCACCCTGGCCCGCATTAACGCGACCACCGATTTCGCCGAACTGGCGGGCTGCGAGCTGGTTATCGAAGCGGTGTTCGAGGACCGCGCCATCAAGGCCGATGTCACCCAGAAGACGCTCGCGGTGACCGGCGATGGCATTACCTTTGCTTCCAACACCTCGACATTGCCGATCACGGGCCTGGCCAAGGCATCGTCGCGGCCGGATAATTTTATCGGTCTGCATTTCTTCTCGCCGGTCGACCGCATGCCCCTGGTGGAAATCATCATGGGCAAGGAAACCGGCGACGAGGCTTTGGCCCTGGCCATCGACTATGTCAAGGCGATCCGCAAGACGCCCATCGTGGTCAATGACTCCCGCGGCTTCTATACCTCGCGGGTATTCGGCACCTATGTGCGCGAGGGGCTGGCCCTGCTGGCCGACGGCGTGGCGCCGGCGCTGATCGAGAATGCCGGCAAGATGGCCGGCATGCCCGTTGGCCCCCTGGTCATGGCGGACGAGGTTTCGATAGATCTGATGTACAAGATCGGCAAGCAGACCCAAGATGACATGGGCGATGACTATATCGCGGTGCCCGGCGATGATCTGGTGCGCCAGATGGTGGATGATCTGGGCCGCCTGGGCCGCAAATCCGACAAAGGCTTTTATGACTACCCCGAGAAAGGCGACAAACGCTTGTGGCCGGGTCTGGCCGATCTGTGTCCGCCGGCGGTCGAGCAGCCGGATGTGGAGGATGTCAAAAAGCGCCTGATGTACATCCAGTCCATCGAGACCGCCCGCTGCATGGAAGAGGGCGTGGTCACCGAAAAGCGCGATGCCGACGTGGGCTCCATCATGGGCTGGGGCTTCCCGCCCTTCCGGGGCGGCGTGCTCAGTCTGGTGGATACCATCGGCATCGAAGACTTCGTGGCAGAGTGTGATAGGCTGGCCCAGGCCCATGGTGCCCGCTTCAGCCCGCCGAAACTGCTGCGTGATATGGCAGCCAAGGGCGAGGGGTTCTACGGCAAGGCAGCATAAGGTTTCTTGGGGAGGGAGCATGGCGCAATCGATTGAAATCAAACCGGTGTCCGGGGCGCTGGGGGCGGAAATTCATGGTTTGGATCTGGGTGCTGATTTGGACAACAGCACCATGGCCACTGTGCGCGAGGTTTTTTTTGAACACGGCGTGGTGTTTTTTATGGATCAGGACCTGACGCCCGAACAGCATCTGGCGTTTGCCCGGCGGTTCGGCGGTATCGACGTCAACAAGTTCTTTGAATGGGTTGAGGGCCATCCGGAAATCGCTCAGGTGCGCAAGGAGCCCGGCGATACCGCCAATATCGGCGGCGGCTGGCATACGGATCACAGCTATGACGAGGATCCGGCCATGGGTTCCATGCTGTATGCCCGGGAATTACCTGAAACGGGCGGGGACACCATGTTCGCCTCCATGTATGCCGCCTACGAGGCTCTGTCGCCGGGCATGAAGGCATTGCTCGATGGCATGAAGGCCGTGCACAGCGGCGCGCGCGCTTTTGGCCCCAGCTCGAAAGCCAACACCGAAAACCGTTCGGCGCAATTCAGGCTGTCCGAGGTTGCCGAGAAAGAGGTCGAGCATCCGGTGGTCTGCACACATGCGGATTCGGGCCGCAAACATCTCTACGTCAACGGCGGCTTCACGACCCGTTTCGCCAACATGACCGTGGAGGAAAGCGCGCCCCTTCTGCAGTTCCTATACCAGCACGCGGCCCGGCCTGAGTTTACCTGCCGCTTTCGCTGGCGGCCCGGTGCCATGGCCTTTTGGGACAACCGCTGCACACAGCATTTTGCGCTGAACGATTATCACGGCCAGCGCCGATTGATGCATCGCGTCACCATTCAGGGCCAACGCCCCAACGCCTAATAAAAAAGTAGAGGAAACGGCATGTCTTTTCAGGAAGTGAACTACGCGGTCGAGGATGGCATCGCGGTGGTGGCCTTGAACCGGCCTGATCGGTTGAACGCCATGACCCTGACCATGGCCGGCGAGATCCGCGCCGCCATGCAGCAAGCGACTGATGATGAATCCGTGCGGGTGATTGTGCTGACCGGCGAGGGGCGTGGGTTTTGCGCCGGTGCCGATGCCTCCCGCCTGCAAAGCCGGGCGGCCGGCAACGCGGTGGAGGACGAAGACACCCTGCCATTCACCGGCGCCATCGAGGGCGGCCTTGAGCTGGCGGAAGCTTTCGCCGCCAAGTATGCCTGGATCGCCACGGTGCCAAAGCCGGTGATCGCCGCCGTCAATGGCCCAGCTGTCGGCGTCGGCATGGTCTTGCCCATGTTCGCCGATATCCGCTTTGCCTCCGACACCGCGCGCTTTGGCACAGCATTCGGTAAACGCGGCCTGGTGCCCGAATATGGTCTGGGCTGGTTGCTGCCGCGTTTGATGGCGCCGTCCAAGGCGTTTGATTTGCTCTATACCGCGCGTCTGGTAGATGCGGATGAAGCACTGGAAATCGGTCTGGTTGACCGGGTCGTGCCAACCAACGAATTACGCGCCGAGGTCATGGCCTATGCCAAGGAGATTGCCCAGGGCGTCTCGCCCCGTTCTAACAAGGTGGTCAAGGAAATGATCTATCAAGGCCTGGATCAGGGCTTTGATAAAGCCATGGAAAACTGTTTGGCGGAGATGACGAAAGCGCAGAAATCAGACGATTTCAAGGAAGGCATCGCGGCCTGGAAAGACAAGCGCCCGCCGAATTTCACCGGCAAATAGAGGCTAATTTTCCGCTAGCAGCTTTCGCGTACAGGCCAGTTCGGCGCTGACGCAGAAGACTTCCATGGCCTGGGTGACCTCGCCCAGGGTTGGAAAGGTTGGCGCCAACCTGAGTGTGCGGTCGTGCGGATCGTCGCCATAAGGGTGGCATGATCCCGCCGGTGTCAGTTTCACGCCAGCTGCCTCCGCCAGGCGCACCGTTTCCGTTGCGCAGCCGTCCAACAGGTCAACGCTGACGAAATAACCGCCCTTGGGCGCGTTCCATTGCACCATGTCCTTGCCACCGAAGGCATCCTGCAGGGCATCGCTCACGGCCTTGAATTTGGGCTGCAGCAGCTCGCCATGCTTGGCCATGTGCTGCTTCAGGCCATCGGCGTCGCCAAAGAAACGCACGTGACGCAGTTGGTTCAGCTTGTCATGGCCGATGGTGGCAATGGCTGTATGGCGCAGGATGTCATCCATATTCGCGCTGGAGCCCGCGATCACCGCGACGCCGGCGCCCGGCAGAGTCACTTTCGAGGTCGAGGCGAACAGCAAGGGGCGGTCCGGGTGGCCGGCCTGTGCGGAGAGGGCCAGGATGTCGTCTATTTCGGCCAGCTCACCTTCAAAATTGTGAAAGGCATAGGCGTTGTCCCAGAAAATCCGGAAATCCGGCGCCGCCGTCTTCATTTCCGCCAGTCGTCGGCTGACTTCCGCCGAATAGACGATGCCCGAAGGGTTGGAATATTTCGGCACGCACCAGATGCCCTTGATGGCCGGATTGTCCGCGACCAGGGCCTCCACCGCATCCATGTCGGGGCCGTCGTCGGCTAGGTCCACCGAAATCATCCTGACGCCCAATGTTTCGCAAACCGCAAAGTGGCGGTCATAGCCGGGAATGGGGCAGATAAAGCTGACGTCTTCAACATCCCGCCATGGCCCATCGCCGCCGGGCACACCGAACAGCATGGCCCGTGACAGCGCGTCATACATCAATTGCAGGGACGAGTTGCCGCCGATGAAAATATTTCCGACCGGCAGGCCGAGGCATTCGGCGAAAAACGCCTTGGCTTCGGGGATGCCCGATTGGGCGCCGTAATTGCGGTAGTCCTCGCCATCCGCGCCGGTATAATTGTCGGCGGATACCATTTCGAACAGGCCGTTGCTCAGGTCCAGCTGCGCCGCCGAGGGTTTGCCGCGGGTCATGTCAAT
>CAYWYB010000086.1:0-16781 GCA_964462145.1 uncultured Rhodospirillaceae bacterium | reverse complement strand
ATGGGCGGACAGGATCACGCCACGGGGCTTGGTGACGTAGCTGCCATCGGCTTCCTTCACCGCTTCCCGCAGGTAGATATTCTGTACCGGAAAATGGTTGTTGTTGAACTTGAAGGTGCCCCGGGTGCTGGGGAAATCACCGACCCGCATTGCGGCCCGCAATTTCTTCCGATCACCGATACCGCCCGCCTTGCGGATCGCGTTGTCCAGGAACATCACGGTGTCATAGGCTTGCGCGGCATAGAACGGCGGTGTCTTGCCGTATTTCTTGCGATACTCGGAGACGAAGCGGCGGTTGACGCTGTTGCCCAGATCCGGGCTCCAATGCTGCACGCCGAATGTTCCTACGGCGGCATCCTTCAGCGCCGGCAACGAAATCGCATCCACCGTATAGGCGGAATACAGCGGGATCTGGCTGGACAGGCCGGCCTGGGCGTACTGCTTGACGAAATTGATGCCCATGCCGCCTGGCAGAAAGACAAAGACCGCGGAAGGTTTGGCGGCGCGCAGGGCGGAAATTTCCGCCTGGTAGTCCTTTTGCCCCAGCTTGGTATAGACCTCGCCGGTGATCTTGCCCTTGAACATCCGCTTGAAGCCTTTCAGCATGTCCTTGCCGGCCTGATAGTTCGGGGCCATGAGGTAGACATTGCTGATCTTCTTGGCGGTCATGTATTTGCCCATGCCTTCGGGCATCATGTCGTTCTGGAAGGCCACATTGAAGAAGTCCTTGGAGCATTTCTTGCCCGCCACACCCGATGGTCCGGCGTTGGAACTGATCAGAAATGTCTTGGACCGGGTCACCGGACCATGTACCGCCATCAACAGGTTCGACCAGATGATGCCAGAGACGAATTGCACCCGGTCGCGTTTGATCATCTTGTTGACCAGTTGTTTGGCGACATCGGGCTTGCGCTTGTCATCGCCATAGATAATTTCCGTATCCATGCCGCCTAGCCGGCCGCCGATATGTTCCAGGCCCAATTCGAAAGCGTTCTTCATGGGCTTGCCGATAATGCCGGCGGGGCCGGACAGGGTGGTGATGAAACCAACCTTGACGGTCTCGGCCGTCACGGTGGTCGCGGCCGTTGCCGCCATCGCCACGCCTGAAATGAGACTAATGGTCCGCATCACAATTCGTTTAGACATTCCCCAATCCTCCCAAGATATAGGTGTTATGTGCCGATCCTGTTGCTCGTAGTACCCGGCAACTCTAATGTATTTAGCCGGGACTTTGCCCGAATAGTATCGAAAAGCACCCGAAGTCTAAAGCATCTAAACGAATACCTGTAATTTTTCGAGTGTATCCACGCTGCATAGTTGCGCGGATGCGAAGGTAGCATTAAGGTTTATGTCAACGCGGTTTGGGGCAGGGATGGCGATACATTCCGCCGTTGGGCCGTGGGGGGGATTGGCAAGGGGCCACGCCCCGATTTTTCAAAGAGAATAGGGAGGCGAGTTCTCATGAAACGGCGTGCATTTATCAAGGGCGCGACAGCGGCCGGCGTTGCCACGGCGGCTGTTGCGGCATCGAGTTTTCCCAAACCTGCCATCGCGGCGGGTGTGAAGGAATGGAAGATGGTCATGTCATGGCCGTTGAACCTGCCAGGTCTCGGCACATCCGGCCAACGCGTGGCGCGGCGCATCGGCAAGCTTTCCGGCGGCAAGATCAAGATCAAGGTTTATGGCGGCGGCGAATTGGTCCCCGCGCTACAGGCCTTTGACGCCGTTTCCAAGGGTGATGCCGAGATGTATATGTCGGCGGAATACTATTATCAGGGCAAGCACAAGGCGTTTAATTTCTTTACCGCCGTGCCCTATGGCCTGACCGGCGCCGAGACCTATTCCTGGATGCGCTATGGCGGCGGCCAGGAATTGTGGGATGATCTATCCGCACAATTCAATCTCAAGGGCTTCCTTGGCGCCCCGACCGGGGTGCAGATGGGCGGTTGGTACCGCAAGGAAATCAACAGCCTCGATGACTTCAAGGGTCTGAAATTCCGCATGCCCGGCATTGGCGGCGAAGTATTGCGCGAACTTGGCGTCGCGGTGATCAACCTGCCCGGCGCGGAAGTGTTCCCGGCCTTGCAGGCAGGAACCATTGACGGCACCGAATGGGTCGGGCCCTGGTTCGATATGATGCTGGGCTTCTATAAGGTTGCCAAATACTACTACCATCCCGGCTTCCATGAGCCAGGTACCGCCGGCAGCTTCGCCATCAACAAGGGCCTTTGGGACAGCCTGACCAAGGATGAACAGCTGATCATCGAGGTCGCGATCCAGGCCGAGGCGATGATCCAGGGGGCGGAATTCAACGCACGCAACCTAGCCTCGCTGGATGTTCTGACCAAAAAGCATGGCGTCAAACTACGTCAGTATTCCAATGAAATGCTGACCAAGATCGGCACCATCGCGGGTCAGGTCGTAGCCGATATCGGCAATACCGATGCGACCTCGAAAAAGGTCTATGAGAGCTATATCGCCTATCGCAAACAGTCTCTTGCCTGGGCCAAACTTAGCGAACAGGGCTATATGAACGCACGGATGCTGCCGTTCAAATATGCCTGATGAAGACGCTGGCGTCCCGCGCGCCGGCACATCGTAATGGGGCCCGCGCCGGTCATCGGCGCGGGCTTCCCTTTAAGGGACCGGGTTGCCATAATGCGCTGAAATGGCTGTGGCGATAAACGTACTGGCCGTAAATGCCTGGGGAGGCGCCGGTGATAAAGTTGCTAGCCATTACGCGCATCATTGATCTGATGAACGAAAAGATCGGCCGGGCTGTTTCTTGGCTGGCGCTGATTATGATTCTGGTGCAATTCGCCGTCGTGGTGATGCGCTATATTTTCGGCCTGGGTTCCATCTTCATGCAGGAATCCATTGTCTACATGCATGCCCTGATCTTCCTGGTCGCCGCCGGCTACACGTTGTTGCATGACGGCCATGTGCGGGTGGATATTTTTTATGGCTCCGCCTCTCCGCAACGCAAGGCATTGGTCAATTTCCTCGGGGTGCTGGTTTTTCTCTGGCCGCTCTGCATTTTGATCCTGATTGTCTCGACTAAATTCATCACCGCCGCCTGGGCCGTCAAGGAAGGCTCGCCCGAGGGCAGCGGCATTCAGGCGATCTATCTGTTGAAGACCGTAATCTGGATTTTTGCCGGTCTGTTGATCCTGCAAGGGTTCTCCCTGCTGGTAAATTCCTGGTTGGTGATGCGCGGCATCAAGGCGGATTACGATCACGCCGATGCGGTGGGTGGTGGCGGTGCCGAGACAGAGGGGGGCGGGCTATGACCCCCAATGAAATTTTTGTCGTCCTGATGTTTTTCGGCGTCTGCCTGTTCCTGATGGTCGGCTTTCCGGTTGCTTTTTCCCTGGGTGGCGTGGCCTTGATCTTCGCCGGCTTGGGGGCATTTTTTGGCGCCTTTGACCTCGCATTCCTGGGCTTTTTTCCGAACCGGATCTTTGGCTTCATGACCAATGAAGTGCTGATCGCGGTGCCCCTGTTCGTTTTCATGGGGGTGATGCTGGAACGCTCCAAGGTGGCGGAAGAGCTGCTGGATACCTTGGGCATGGCGTTCGGCTCTCTGCCAGGCGGTTTGGGCATATCCGTCTGTGTTGTCGGCGCGCTTTTGGCGGCCTCCACCGGCATCGTTGGCGCCACGGTTGTGACCATGGGGCTTCTTTCCCTGCCGACCATGTTGCGCCGGGGCTATGATCCCTCGCTCGCCTGCGGCTCCATCGCGGCCTCGGGCACGTTGGGGCAGATCATTCCGCCCTCCATTGTACTGGTCGTGCTTGGCGATCAAATTTCCAATGCCTATCAGGAGGCGCAGCGGATCCTCGGCAATTTCGCGCCAGATCCCGTATCCGTGGGCGACCTTTTCGCAGGCGCGCTGATCCCCGGCCTCTGTCTGGTTGGCATGTATATTCTTTACCAGGTGACAATCGCCATCATCCGGCCCAGCACATCGCCGCCGATCCCGCGCGAAGAACTGACCGCCGGCCTGTCGCCGGGGGAATTGCGCTATAAGATCGCTCATGCCCTGGTGGCGCCGGTTATTCTGATCATCGCAGTGCTGGGCTCTATCCTGGCCGGTATCGCCACGCCGACCGAGGCGGCGGCAATGGGTGCCATTGGCGCCACCTTGCTGGGCGGCTTGCGAATGGGTGATGCATCGGGCAAGCCGATTTATGCCGCCACCCTTGGGCTGCTTGTGCTTTTAATCCTGCACGCCTTCTTTGATTTGCGTCAGGGCCGGGAGAACGTCACCACCGGTGATACCGCGGCCATGATTATTGGCATGATTTGCTGCCTGTTCGTGGTCTGGGGCATCGCGGTCAGCCTGTGGCGGATCTATCATGGCGGCGCCCTGCATGAAGTTGTTCAAGGCACCACCAAGATCTCGGCCATGGTTTTTGGCATCGTTATTGGGGCGCAGTTGTTCTCCCTGGTATTCCGTGGTTTTGGCGGTGATGATCTGGTGCACGAATTCCTGGTCTCCCTGCCTGGCGGTGTCGTTGGCGCCATGCTGGTGGTCATGCTGATCATGTTCATCATGGGCTTCTTCCTGGACTTTATCGAGATCACCTTCGTGGTCGTGCCTATTGTGGCGCCAATCCTGTTGCAGATGGATATGAACCCGGTCTGGCTGGGCATCATGATCGCGATCAATCTGCAAACCTCGTTCCTGACGCCGCCCTTCGGCTTCGCTCTGTTCTATTTGCGCGGCGTGGCACCGGAATCGGTGACGACGGTGCAGATCTACAAAGGTGTCATCCCGTTCGTGACGATCCAGATCCTGGCCCTGGTCATGCTGTCGTTCTTCCCTGGCCTGGCAACTTGGTTGCCGAAAGTAATTTACGGTTAGGTCGGCTTTTGGATGTACTCGACGCTAACGCCGTCGGGATCACGCAGATAGACGACCTTGCCGCCGGCATTGGGACCTTTGTCGATCACCACAATCGGGCCAAGGGGCAGAAACTGATGGACGGCCGAGGCTGCAACGGCGGCTTCAATGTTGTCCACGTCATAGGCGACATGGGCATAGCCGGTGTCGCAGGGCTGGCAGATCACCTGGCCGCGTTCGGCAGGGCCATGATATTGGATCAGCTCGATCCGATGACCGGGCCCTTGCAGAAAGACCACTTCAATATCGGCACCGGGCACGCCGGAGATCACTTCCACCACCGCCGGATCACGCGGCGCCCGGCTTAGCAATTCAAAACCAAGTGCCTCCGTAAAGAAGGCCACCGTGCGGTCCAGGCTGGAAACGGTGAAGGACGTGTGGTTGGTGGCAAGTACGCGAAAGTCGCTCATGGTCAATCCTATTTGTTACTGCTTTGACGCATAGGTGCCATGCGTCATCGTGCCTTGTCCAGGGGCCAGGCAAGCATTAGGTTGCCGCCATCATGAAATCCTTAAGCGCCGCCATCGACGGCACGTTGGGGCGCTTGCCACCGCACATTCGCGCCGTCGTGCTGATGCTTATATCCACGTTGTGTTTTACTTCAATGCACACGGTGATCCGCTATGCCGCGACGGAAGGGGAAATGCATCCGTTCGAGGTGGCTTTTTTCCGCAATGTCTTTGGCTTGCTGGCGGTGTTGCCCTTTGCCTTGCGCGGCCGGGCGGCGGCATTTCGGACCCGGCGGCTGAAACTGCATGCCTTGCGCGGCAGCATGCAGGTTTTTGCCATGTTGATGTTTTTCTATGCGCTGTCCATCACGCCCCTGGCCAAGATATCTGCTGTCAGCTTTACGGCACCTTTGTTTGCCACTCTTGGTGCGATCATTTTCCTCGGCGAACGTATCCGGGCCCGGCGCATCATCGCCCTGGTCCTGGGCTTTACGGGCGCCATGATCATCATCCAGCCCGGCCTTATCGAACTGGATCTGGGCGCCGTGCTGGTCATGACCTCGTCCTCGATTTGGGCTTGCGCGATTTTGATCATCAAATCCCTGTCGCGGACCGAATCCTCCCTCACCATCACCACCTATCAGAATGTCTTTCTGATTCCCTTTACCCTGGTTGCAGCCTGGTTCTTCTGGACCTGGCCCAGCTGGCAGATGTTGGGGCTGTTCGCGGTCATGGGAATGTTCGGTTCCATCGCCCATGTAGCCATGGCCGAGGCGCTGAAGCTGGCCGAAACCACCGCCGTGCTGCCCTATGATTTTGTCCGCCTGATCTGGGCAAGTGGTATCGGCTTCGTGATGTTCGGTGAAATTCCGGAAATCTGGACCTGGGTCGGCGGTGGCCTGATCTTCGCCTCCACCACCTATATTGCATTCCGCGAGGCGCGCTTGAAGCGCGCGCAGGCGGAGGATTAGCCGTTACCTTCGCCGATGCTTTTTCGTTGCGGCCAAGCCTTGTCCCGTTTGCAAAGCGGCCTCGATATGAACGCACGAAGCCTCGGCATTACGGAAGTTCATGAGTTTTTCAATTGGGAATTCGACCTGGCCAATATCGGACCGTTTCCTAAGACGGTCGCGGGCTCCAATTGCTGTGCTGGACGGCATCGTCGGCCGCCAACTGGATCTTGAATTTTTCGCCAAAGCCATGCCAGATGTTAGTACCTGGGCGGCCTGCAGAGCAAGGCATCGAATTGGCCCAATTTTTGAAAGCAAAAACAATGATCGAACACGCCGATGGCAAAGTTCTTGAAGATCGGAATGGCCCCCTCACCATAGTTACCATCAACCGTCCGGCGGTGAAGAACGCCTGTGATGTCGAAACCGTGCAAACCCTGCATGATGTCTTCGCCGCCTTCGAGGCCGACGAAGGTTCACGCGTTGCTATTCTGACCGGCGCCGACGGCGCGTTTTGCGCCGGCGCGGATCTGGCGGAATTGGCGACCGGCAGCTCTCTGCATTATTGCTGGGCCGGCAAGGACCGGGGTGCCACGCGACGGCGCCTGTCGAAACCAGTCATTGCCGCCGTTGAAGGCCATGCGGTGGCTGCCGGTCTGGCGCTGGCCGTTTGGTGCGATATGCGCGTCGCCTCTAAAACAGCGGTGTTCGGCGTCTTTTGCAGGCGCTTTGGCGGGCCCATGCCCAATGGCTGCACCGTGCGCCTGCCGCGCATCGTGGGCGAAAGCCGGGCCCTGGATATGCTCATGACGGGCCGCCCGGTCGATGCGGATGAAGCCAAGCTTATCGGCCTGGCTGATCGGTTGGTGCCCGCCGGCGAAGCTCTGGCCGCGGCCACGGAATTGGCCAGACAGTTGGCGGAGTTCCCTCAGGTTGCCATGTTGGCGGACCGTGCCTCCACCATTAGTCAATGGGACTACGCCGAGGAAGAGGCAATCGACCGGGAAATCGCCGGCGCGCAACCGGCGATGCAGGGCCACTTCCAGTCCGGCGCGGGCAGTTTCGTGGAGGGCGCCGGCCGTCACGGCGCCTTTGAGTAGCATCATGACTGGCAAGAAAATCGATTTCTATTGGGAGATCGGCTCCACCAATTCCTATTTTGCCTGGCATCTGATCAAGCCCATCGTGGCCCGTCATGGTGCTGATCTGGTGCTGCATCCGGTCAATCTTGGCTTTGTCTTTCGCCATCACAATTATGTCCTGATGGAAGAGCCGGCGATCAAGATCGCTAACCGTCTCCGCGATCTGCAACGCTGGGCCATCCGATACGACTTACCTTTCCGCGTGCCTGATGAGTTCCCCATCAAGACCTCGCGTGCTTTGCGTGCGAGCCTGGCGATGCGGCAATGGGATAAGGAAGCGCCGTTCATCGATGCCCTGATGGCCGCCTATTGGGAGCAAAATGACGCCTCTATCGTCGACTACGCCGGTCTGCGGCCCCTGGCCGCCGGCCTCGGGGTTGATCCTGATGCCATGGAAAAGGCGGCGGAGAGCGACGCGGTTCGCCAAATGCTCATCGACAGCACCAATCAGGCGCTTGAAAACGGCGTTTTCGGCGTGCCCAGCTTTATCATTGATGACGAGCTGTATTGGGGCAAGGACCGCATGGAATTTATCGAGGACGCACTTTAACGGCTGTTCGCCACTGGGTTAAGGCGGGCCAGGCTGGCTGCTTTTTGCGCCTCGTTCTCGATCCGCATGGCGGCGACCCGGTCGCCATCCATCTGCTGTAGAACGGTCAACGTTTCATCCCAGAACATGGGGCGCTTGAACCAGATCTCCAGATCAAGCTGATCAGGCTGGCCGCCGCGCGCGATGGCTTCCTGGTAATAGTGCACGCCCATCAGGCCGCCCGCAATGGGCGCGCGGAAACCGAACTTTTTTGCGATCTCCGGATCCGAATGGATGCGGTTGCGGCCGTCGCGGCTGTAATTCGCCACCCGCTCCGGTGTCAGCGGCCGTTGCCACAACGGCGTGAAGCCGTCGCGCTCTTCACTGGGCGGGGCCAGGAAATCCGTGGCGCCGCTGCTGCCCGTGGCGTTTGGCAACGTGCGCATGCCGGCCCGGTCCACTACCACCAGAACACGCCCGTCATCATCGGCCACATCGAACGACCAGCGTACCACCTCGCCCTTGGCCACGGGCTCGATGGCGCTGATGCGGCCACTCATGCGCAGGTTCTGGCCAAGCAGCAATGGCGCCTTTTGGATGAAGCGCTGATAGACATGCACCTGTCCCGTCAGGGGCACCCCCGGTGCCATCATGGCATCCAGGATGGGAAAACCGAGAAAGGTCAGATCAACCTTGTCGCCATGTACGCCGGGTTCGATGCCGCAGTCGGCCAGCTTGGCTTCCTGCTCGGCCCGCTCGACGGTGAAGTGGCGGGGTTCATATTCATAGCCGACGGGCAATGGGTAGGGATCATGCATGGGTATTTTTACACCGAGACAAATTAACACTGCATGGATGATCGGCTATGGAGGGGCGAATGACAAGCTAGGCGGCGGCCAGCCGTTGGCGCACCTGACGGTCGGTTAGGCTTAGTAGTGTTTCATGGGATGCAGCAGCGCGGATAAGGTGATCCTCGGTGATCGCCCCGATCCGGGAGACGGCGGCCAATACGGCATCCGGGGTATCGTCAATGCTCTCCTGATGGAAATCGATGACGCCGCCGGCATTGGCCAGGTAGTCGGGGATGTAAGTGATGCCCCGTGCCGCCAGTGCGCTGTCATGGCTGGGGGACAATAGTTGGTTGTTGGCGCCGCCGCAGACAATCCGGGCGTCCAGGCGTGGAATTGTATCATCGTTCAGGATGGCGCCAAAGGCGCAGGGCGCGAAGACATCCACGTGTTGATCGTAAATGCGATCGGGCGGCACCGCCTTGGCGGCGAAATCCTGCTGCGCGGTGGCGACAGGGCCGGGATCAATGTCGCAGACCGTCAGTTCGGCGCCGCGTGCATGCAGATAGCCGCAAAGCGGCAGACCGACATTGCCCAGTCCCTGGACCGCTATTCGTAGACCGGCGAGATCATTGCGGCCAAGGACGCACTGGGCGGCGGCCTGGATGGCGCACAATACGCCAAAGGCGGTGACGGCGAGGGGTTGGCTGGCGGCTGCGGTGGCGGCGGCGGTATGGCTCGTTTCCGCCCGCATCACGGCGAGATCGCCAAGGGTCGTGCCAACATCGTCGGCGATGATATAGCGGCCGCCTAGGCCTTCCACGATCCGGCCCATGGCATGCAACAGCGCCGGCGTCTTATGGCGCTCCGGATCGCCGATAATGACGGACTTGCCGCCGCCCAAGGGTAGATCGCAGATCGCCGCCTTGTAGGTCATGCCCCGTGACAATCGCAGAGCATCCGTCAGTGCCGCGCCTTCATCCACATAGGGCCACATGCGGCAGCCGCCAAATGCTGGTCCCAGCGCGGTGCTATGCACGGCGATGATGGCCGTCAGGCCGCTCGCTTCATCGCGGGAGAAAACAACTGTTTCATGGTCGTCAAATTCCGGGTGGTCGAACATAATCCGTCACTCCCCAGAGTTATTGCCATTCCTGCCCAATCATAACAGATGTCGGCGCCAATGCATGGTATCAGTGCCTGGGCATACACCATGAGAAAATGTAGCAATCAGACATGAGTATATTGTGGGAACCCATTGGCGTTTCGCTGGCCCTAATTGCCCTGGCGGAGATTGGCGACAAAAGCCAACTGGTCTGCATGGTCCTGGCGGCGCGCCATGGCCGGGCCCGGCCCGTACTGTTCGGTGCGGTCGCTGCCTTTGCCGTGTTGAATGGTGCCGCTGTGTTGTTTGGCGCGGCGCTGGCGGCATGGCTGCCGCAAACATGGGTGCTGGGGGCCATGGCGGCGCTATTCGCGGCATTTGGCGCGCATGCCTTGTTACAGGCCGCGGACGGGGACGATGATGATGCCGTGGCGGAGGTCAGCGGCCGCGGTCTGTTCATGACCGCGTTCGTGATGATTTTCCTGGCCGAGCTGGGCGACAAAACGCAGATCGCGGTGGCCGGCCTGGCCGGCATTTATCCCGCCTTGGCGGTCTGGCTCGGCGCCACATTGGCCTTGGCTCTTACCTCCGCCGCCGGCGCCCTTGCCGGCAAGGCGGTGCTGCATCGGCTGCCCCTGATATGGTTGCATCGCCTCAGTGGCCTGCTGTTTCTCGCCATCGCGGTGCTGGCGGCCTGGCGCCTGTGGGGCATGCTTTAGAGTACTGTCGGGCGAAATCTGCTATTTCTGACATGATATGAAGATTCGCGGACAAGACGACGGGACATTGTTTCTCGGCATAGACGGCGGCGGCTCGGGTTGCCGGGTGCGCCTTTGCGATGCGGCGGGCAACGTCCTGGGCCAGGGCGAGGCGGGCGCCGCCAATACACTATTGGGCCTGGCCAAGGTTTTTGACGAGATTACGGAGGCCACGCATCAGGCCCTTGCACAGGCCGGCCTGTCGGCGGACGACATCAGCCAGCTGCATGCCGGCGCCGGCCTGGCGGGATTGTCCCTGGCGCGGGAGCGCCGGGCGCTGGCCGCATATCCACACCCTTTTGCCAGTTTCCGGGCGGAGGCGGATGCCTATACCGCCTGTCTTGGCGCCCATGAGGGGGGCGATGGCGGTATTGTGATCGCCGGCACGGGCAGTTGCGGTCTGGCGCTGGTTGGGGGCGAGGCGCATACGGTCAGCGGCTGGGGCTTCGCCCTCTCGGATCAGGGCAGCGGTGCCGCCCTGGGTCGGGCTGCTTTGCGTCAGGCGCTTTCGGAGCATGATGGTATTGCCGCTTCCACGCCACTGGGGCGGCGGATCATGGCGCAATTCCAGAACCAGCCCGAGGCCATGTTCCTTTGGGCGGAGGGCGCCAGCCCCGGTGATTACGCCACCTTCGTGCCCTGGGTTTTTGCCGCTGCCGAGGAAAATGAAGGCGGCGCCATGGCGCTGTTGGGACGGACGGCTGCTGATATTGCACAGTTGGTCGAGGCATTGGTGGCCAAGGGCGCGCCGGCGGTCGCACTGGTCGGCGGTTTGAGTGAACCTATTCTGCCTTGGCTGCCTGACCGGGTTAGGCCCATGTTGGTCGCGGCCAAGCATGATCCGCTGCATGGCGCCGTAATGTTGGCGAAATCAGAAACGATCGCTCTATGACGCAACTTTTGAGCAATGCCCGCATTTTCACTGGCGATGAAATTCTGCAAGGCTGGAGCCTGCGTCTTGCCGATGGCTTGATCCAGGAGCTGCTGCCGCCCGGCGCACTCACGGACGAAGCGGACATCATGGACTTGAATGGAGATTTGCTGGCGCCTGGATTTATCGACTGTCAGGTCAATGGCGGCGGCGGCGTATTGTACAACGATCAAACCGACGCGGCAGCAATCGCGGCCATTGCCACGGCGCACCGGGCATTTGGCAGCACCGGCCTGCTGCCGACCCTGATCAGCACTGATTGGGAATCCATGACAGCGGCGGCGGCGGCGGTTCGAACAGCACGAAAACAAGGCATGCCAGGCCTGTTAGGCCTGCATTTCGAAGGGCCATATCTGAACCCGGATCGCAAGGGCGCCCATGACGGCACCCGGATCAGGCCTTTGGACGATGCCGCCCTGGAGCTTTTTGCATCGCCCGGTCTTGGATCGGTCATCGTCACTTTGGCACCCGAAATGGTGCCGCTGGGCACCATACGCAGGCTAAGCGATGCCGGCGTCCGCGTCTGTGCCGGCCACAGCGCCGCCAGCCATGACCAAATCAGCGCCGCCCTGGACGAGGGTCTGGCCGGCTTCACTCATCTGTTCAACGCCATGCCGGCCATGACCAGCCGGCAGCCCGGTATTGTCGGCGCCGCCCTGGCGGACCGGGACAGTTATTGCGGTGTTATCGCCGATGGCCATCATGTCCATCCAGCCACATTGCGGGTGGCTCTGGCCGCCAAGGCGAAGGGGCGTATGTTGTTGGTAACCGATGCCATGCCCAGTGTGGGCGGGAAGGGCGATAGCTTTCAATTGGCGGGCCGGACCGTGAACGTGTCGGATGGGCGGTGCACTCTGACGGATGGCACCCTGGCCGGTTCCAATCTGGATATGGCCACTGCCGTGCGCAACACCGTGAACCTGCTTGGCCAGCCACGGCAGGAAGCCCTGCGCATGGCATCGCTTTATCCCGCCACATTCCTTGGTCTGGAACATGAACGGGGCCGTATCGCCGCCGGCTACCGTGCCGATCTGGTCCAGCTGGATGATGATCTGAATGTGCGGCGCACCTGGATCGGCGGTGAGGATAGCGCTACGGGCTAGGCCGGTTGCTGAGCCAGATACCGCCGCAGATCAGGGCCATGGCGGCTAATGCTTCCGGCCTGGGTTGCTCCGCCAAAAAGGTCACGCCCAGAACCATGGCGACCAGGGGGAGCAGGTAATTGGCCGAGATGACGAAATTGGCGCCGCGCTGTTGCACCAGGATGAAAAACAACAAGGTCGCCGCACCGGTGCCGATGGCGCCCAAAAAGAACACCGCGCCGATGGCTTGCCAGCCGGGGCTGAGGCTCAGGTCCGGATCGATGGCAACGGCGAATGGCAGCAGCATGACGGTGGCGATCAGAGAGACGCTGGCCGCCGCCACCGCCGGCGGTAGAGGCGCCATGCGCCGGGCAATCAGGGCATTGGAGGCAAAGCTGAAGCAGACCAGAAATAGCAAGGCCTGGGCCAGCAGGTCCGAGCCGCCATCGCCACCACCGCCTTGCAGGCCCGCCCAAGCGCCAGGGCCTAACAATACGACGATGCCAAGGAAGTCGGCGCCAACGCCCATGATGCGCGTGCGCGTCATTTTCTCGTCGTGGGTGCCGAAATGCACCACCACCAGGGTAACCAGCGGCGTGGCGCCAATGAAGATGCCGGCCAGGTTGCTGTCCACGGCGGTTTGCGCCTGGGCGATCAGGAAAAACGGCAGGGCGTGGCCGACCACGGCCAGGACGGCCAGGATCAGCCATAATTGTCCGTTGCCCGTCAGCGCGGGCAATTTGTGGCCTTGCCGCCGGGCCACGGCGTAAAGCACCGCCGTCGCCACCGCCGTGCGCCCCATGGCGATCATGACGGGGGGCAGATCCTGCAATGCCAGCTCCACGAACAAAAAGCCGGAGCCCCAGGAAAACCCCAGCGCGCCCAGCAGCAGATAATGCCGGGCCGAGGCCCGCGAGGTCATACTCTGTTCGGACATGATCTCTAGTCAGCCGGTTTGTCCGGGCCGTCCGGTGTGCCGGATTTATCCGGCTGTTCCGATCTGCCGGAACGGCGTGCTTCATCCTCGTCTGGATCGAAGGTGATGGGTTTGACGTAGATGTCTTTCACATGGGCGAAATCATAGGCATGGCGGCGGACCTTGTCGGCGCGCTCATCGGCCCATTCGTCGTTCGCGGTCAGGCTGCGCACCAGCAGGAAATGCAGCGAGAAGACGACGTACCAGATCAACAAGGGCCAGAACAACGGAACATCCGGCCCGATGAGCGCCCGCGCACCGAGCAGCAACACCGTGAAGGTTCCGAACAGCAGGCCATGGTGCCATAACAACGTCACCGGACGGCGCCGGCGGTAATAGTCGATGATGGCTTTGACGAAGCTCATGCGGTCCTTAGAAATTCTCCACCCAGGGCCGCACTTCGATGGAATGCGACCAGGCGCTGCGGTGCTGGATATGGGTCTGATAGTATGTTTCGGCAATGGCGTCCGGGCGCAGACGGGCATCTTCGCCGTGCTCGCCAATGCCGCCGTCAATATTGAAATGGGCCACATGCACGCCCTGGGGCTGCAATTCCCGGGCTATGGATTCCGCCAGGCCACGTAAGGCGAATTTACCCGCCGCGAAGGTCGCTGAGTGGGGGAAGCCCTTCATCGAGGCCGTGGCGCCGGTGAACAAAATACTGCCTGCTCCTTTTGGGCCCAGGCGGCGGGCCGCTTCGCGGCCGACCAGAAAACCGCCCAGGCAGCAGCGCTCCCAAGCGTCGGTAAATTCCTGCAATGTGGTTTCCGCGATGGGGCCCCTGGCCCGGCCCGAGGCGTTGTAGATCGCGACATCAATGGCGCCCAGGTCGGCCTCCGCCGCCTCGAATAATGCCGCGACCGCGCTTTCGGAGGTAGCATCGCAGGCATAGGCCTTGGCCGTGCCGCCGCTGGATGTGATCTCGTCCACCACACTGTCCAGCTTGTCGCTATTGCGGGCGGCCACGGCCACCGCATGCCCGGCGGCGGCAAAGCGCCGCGCCAAGGCGGCTCCCAAACCAGGGCCAACGCCAACGATGATGCAGGTGCCCGAATTCGCATTGGGAAGTGTATCGGTCATGATCTATTCCGCCGCTGTTGGTTGCGATTGGGGGTTGCGCCAGGTTTCCAGCAGTTGCGCCTGTTGCGCCGCCGCCGCTTTCTGGCTGCGTTCCTTGATATGGCCAAAGCCGCGGATCTGCGCCGGGATACTGGCGATCTCCCGGGCCAGGGCGTGGTTGTCCGGGTTCAGGCCTGACAGGACTTCCTCGATCACCGCGCAGTAGGCCGGTGCCGCGGCGCGTTCGGCGCGGCGTTCTTCGGTGCGGCCAAAAATATCAAAAGCACCGCCACGCAGGCTCTTCATTTTGGCCAGCAGCTTGAAGGCGGTCATGACCCAAGCGCCGTATTCGCGCTTGATCAGTTCGCCCGTGTCGGGATCCCGTTGCGCCAGCAAAGGCGGGGCAAGATGAAATTTCAGTTTCAGATCGCCGTCGAATTGCTGCGCCAGCGCGGCCTGGAAGGCTTCGCCCGTATACAGCCGCGCCACTTCATATTCATCCTTGTAGGCCATCAACTTGAACAGGTTTCGCGCCACGGCCTCCGTTAGGCCGGTCATGCCCTTGCCTTTGTTCAACTCGGCCGTTTCGACCTTGCGGACAAAAGCCGTGTACTGCGCGGCATAATCGTCGTCCTGGTATTCTGTCAGCATGCCGGCGCGATGCTCGATCATGTCGTCCAGGGTTTCCTCGACCTCCGCCTTGGCGGGCATGGCCGGTTGCGCCATTTTCGTGACTTGATCCAGGTCTTCCGCCGCTAGCCGCCCCAGGGCGAAGGCGCGGCGGTTCATGGCCACGGCGACACCGTTCAGTTCTATCGCCTTGTCGATGGCATCGCCGCTGACCGGCAGGGCGCCGCGCTGATAGGCATGGCCGAGGAGGAACAGGTTGGCGGCGATGGCATCCCCCATCAAGGCCGTGGCCAGGCCGGTGGCGTCGACAAATTCAGTGCGGTTATCGCCGGCGCCGTCGCGGATCAAATCGCGTAGTTCGCCACCGTGAAACTGGGTATCCGGGTTCAGGGTAAAATCGGCGGTCGGCGCCAGATGGCTGTTAACGATCGCCTGGGTGCCGCCACGGCTAAGCTTGCGCAGCGAATCCGGTGAGGCCGCCGCCACCATGTCGGCGCCCAACAACAGATCGGCGCCGCCGGCGGCGATGCGTACGGCGTGCAGATCTTCCGGTTTATCGGCGATGCGGATATGGCTCATCACGGCGCCGTTTTTCTGGGCGATGCCGGTGAAATCCAATACCGTGACGCCCTTGCCTTCCACATGGGCCGCCATGCCCAATAGGGCGCCGACGGTGATCACGCCGGTGCCGCCAATGCCGGTGACCAGAATGTTGTAGCCGCCCTCGGCTTCGGCAACAGTGGGGTTAGGCAACGCGGCCGCCGCCGTGTCCAACGCGTCGGCGCTGGCGGCCTGGGCCCGGCGCGGCACGGCGCCCGATACGGTTACGAAACTGGGGCAGAAACCACGGATGCAGGAGAAATCCTTATTGCAGGCGGATTGGTTAATTTGCCGCTTGCGGCCAAGGGGCGTCTCCAACGGCTCCACCGAGACGCAGTTCGATTGCACGGAACAATCGCCACAGCCCTCGCAGACCGCCTCGTTAATAAAGGCCCGGCGGTCGGGATCAGGGAAAGTGCCGCGCTTGCGCCGGCGCCGCTTTTCCGCCGCGCAGGTCTGGTCATAGATCAGCACGCTGCAGCCCTTGGTCTTGCGCAGTTCCTTTTGCACCCGGTCCATCTCGTCCCGATGGCGGATCGTTACGCCGGGCGCCCAATCGGTGCCGGTGGGGTATTTGTCCGGTTCGTCCGTGACCACGATGATCTTGGAGGCGCCTTCGTGATGCACCTGCTGGCTGATCTGCCATGGATTGAGCGGGCCGTCATGGGGCTGGCCGCCGGTCATCGCCACGGCGTCGTTGAACAGGATCTTGTAAGTAATATTGACATTGGCGGCGACGGCGGCACGGATGCCGGTGATGCCCGAATGGTAATAGGTGCCGTCCCCTAGGTTGGTGAAGATATGTTCTTCCCCGGTAAAGGCGGCCTGGCCCAGCCAGGGGATGCCTTCGCCGCCCAGCTGGGTGAAGGTCTCGGT
>CAYWYB010000085.1:0-16866 GCA_964462145.1 uncultured Rhodospirillaceae bacterium | reverse complement strand
ACAACGCCACCTGGCTGGGCGGCCATTCCAAGGTGTTCGAGGCGGATGGCTCCCCTCGGCTGGCTGAAAACGGCAAGCAGGCCAACCGCACGGCTTTGTTTCCCCGCGAGAGGGCAGAAATGGCCGATGACTGGCACGTCATGGGCCTGCGCGGCACCCGCTCCGAGGCTTATACGGTGGAAAACATGTTCATCCCTGAAGGTTTAACATCCGACCGGGAAACGGAAGCCGAACGCCGGGTCAACACCACGCTGTTTATCTTTCCCACCACCGCCGTCTATGCATCGCTGTTCTCCTCCGTCGCCCTGGGCATCGCGCAAAGCATGTTCGACGATCTGCTGGCCCTGGCGCGGGACAAGACACCGAGGGGCGCCCGCAGTTCCCTGCGCGACAGCGCCGTGTTTCAGACCAAGCTGGCGGAGCTGGAGGCCCAGCTCGGCTCGCCACGGGCCTATAAGCACGCGATTTTAAGCGAAATCTGGCAGACCGTGGACACCACCGGCGAACTGAGCATGGATGACCGGGCCCGCATTCGCCTGTGCACCACCTATGCCATCAACCAGGCCACGGCGGTATCCGAGCAAGTCTATCACCTGGCCGGCTCCACCGCGATTTTCGACAACCAGCCGTTCGAGAGGCGTTTCCGCGATATTCACGCGGTTTCGCAACAGGTCCAGGCCCGGCATACCAACTATGAAACCGTGGGCCGCTATATGTTGGGCCACGACGTGGACACGATCTTCATGTGATGGCGGGACAATGACGGAGCAGCGGTCCACATATGGCTGGCGCGCCAAGCTTGGCCTGATCGTACCGACCACCAACACGGTCAATGAGGCGGAATGGAACATGGCCGCACCCGAGGGCGTCTCCATCCACGGCGCTCGTATCGTGCTCCACACCGACGTCACCTCCGAGGCGGGCAAGGCGGCATCAAAGAAAGATCTTCGCCTGGCGATCAATAGCCTATCCCCCGCCGGTCTTGATGCCATCGCCTATGGCTGCACCGCCGGTTCCCTAATGACGCCGCGTCATGAACTGGCCGATTTCATGACGGAGGTCTGCGGCCTGCCCTGCGTCACCACCGGCGCGGCGATCGTTGATGCCCTGCTGGCGCTTGATGTGACCTCCGTTTCCGTTGCCACGCCCTATGACAAAAGCCTGAATGATCACGAGGCCGAATTCCTCGATAGTCAGGGCATCACTGTACGGGCCATCGAGGGCCTGGGATTCGGCGCCAACGGACCGCACGAATACGCCCTGATGCATAAGGTACCAAAGGGCGATGTCGTGGCGCTGGCGCGCAGGGTCGATGATCCTGCTGCCGACGGCCTGTTGATCAGCTGCACCGATCTGCCGACCTTTGGCATTATCGATGAATTGGAACAAGCCCTGGGCAAACCAGTGGTGACATCCAGCCAGGCGACCCTGTGGGCCGCCATGAACGCCGCCGGACTGGAACCCGCCCTGCCCGGCCTGGGCCGCCTGCTGCGGCGATAGCGCAATTCTTTCCGAGGGAGACCCCCATGGCCCGCGATAGCCGCTACGATGTTTTGTTCGAGCCGGTAAAGATCGGTCCGGTGACGGCCCGCAACCGCTTCTACCAGGTACCTCATTGCACTGGGATGGGACGGCATTTTCCCACCTCATCGGCAGTGATGCGGGGGATCAAGGCGGAGGGCGGCTGGGCCGTCATCTCCACCGAACAATGCGACATTCATCCCACCGGCGATGTGCGTACGCAAATCCGCTTGTGGGATGAAAAGGACATCCCCACCCATGCCCGAATGACCGAGCTGGTGCATCGCCACGGCAGCCTGGCCGCCGTCGAGCTTTGCCATCCCGGCCATTATTCGGCCAGTTATTACGCCCGCGAGACACCCATCGCGCCCAGCGCCATTCCCGTGCGCGCGCCTTTCCCCGGCCAGGCCAGGGTGATGGACCGCCAGGACATCGCTGATTTCAGGAAATGGCACCGCCGCGCCGCCGTGCTCTCCAAACAGGCGGGCTTTGATATTGTTTATGTCTATGCGGGGCACGCGATCACTTTGTTGATGTTCTTTCTCTCGCGACAGTACAACCAACGCACGGACGAGTATGGCGGCAGCCTGGAAAACCGCGCCCGGCTGTTTCGCGAATGTATCGAGGATGCGCACGACGCCGTCGGCGATACCTGCGCCGTAGCCGTGCGGCTGGCGGTTGACGAATTACTTGGCGAGCACGGAATGGCCGCCGGCGCCGAGGGCCGGGAGCTGGTTGAAATGCTGGCGGAACTGCCGGACCTGTGGGATGTGAATATCAGCGCCTGGGAGAACGATTCAGCGACCTCCCGCTTCGCACCGGAAGGCTTTCAGGAACAATATATCGACTTTGTTAAATCCCTCACCACGAAGCCGGTCGTAGGCGTTGGCCGGTTCACATCGCCCGACAGCATGGTCTCACAAATCAAACGCGGCGTTCTCGACTTCATCGGCGCCGCGCGGCCATCCATCGCCGATCCCTTCCTGCCGAAAAAAATCGAGGAAGGCCGCCTGGATGATATCCGCGAATGCATTGGCTGCAATATCTGCGCCGCCTACAACAATATGTCCGTGCCCTTGCGCTGTACACAGAACCCGACCCAGGGCGAGGAATGGCGCAAGGGCTGGCACCCGGAGCGGATACCGGCCAAGAATACCGATGACCGGGCCCTGATCGTCGGTGCCGGCCCAGCCGGGCTGGAAGCCGCCCGCGCCCTGGGGCAAAGGGGCTACCAGGTGCTGCTGGCCGAGGCGAAGACCGAACTCGGCGGCCGTGTGCCGCGCGAGAGCCGCTTGCCGGGATTGAGCGTCTGGTCGCGCGTCCTTGATTATCGTGCCACGCAGCTAAGACAAATGGCCAACGTGGAGATCTATCTCGACAGCCCGATGGGGCCCTCCGACGTACTCAAGGCCGATTGTTCGCTGGTTGCCATCGCAACAGGATCAAGCTGGGCCAGAGACGGCATCGGCAGAACCCTCCACCAGGCCGTGCCGGGGGCTGGAAGCACGAATATCTACACCCCTGACGATATTATGGACGGCTTGGAAATAATGGGGCCGGTCGCCATCTACGACGACGATCACTACTACATGGGCAGCGTAATCGCGGAACTGCTGCGGCAGAAGGGCCTCGACGTTACCCTGATCACGCCCTCTTCGGTCGTGTCAGAGTTCAGCACCTATACGTTAGAGCAGGAACATGTGCAGGCGAAGCTGATCGAAATTGGCGTGCGGATTGTTGCCCAGCAAAATTTGGCGGCGGTCGGCACAGAAGGCATCGATCTGACCTGTGTTTACACCGGCAAGCCCAGCCATGTTGAAGCGGCCTCGGTCGTTCTCGTAACATCCAGAATCCCCAATGATGATCTGTATCACGGGTTGTGCCGGGACGAGGCCGCACTCAAGCAATCGGGCATCAACAGGGTAACGCGGATCGGCGATTGCCATGCCCCTTCGCTCATCGCAGATGCGGTCTATGCCGGCCACAAGTTCGCCCGTGACCTGGGCGCGGAGGCATCCGAGGAAATACCTTTTAAGCGCGAGCTGATCGAACTGGCCCCGGACGACTGACCAGCGTTCGTGATGCAGGCTAATTGCTGGCCGGATCCGCCGGGTGGAGCATCGCCGTCCAAGGCAGGCCGATGGCGGACGGATCGGCGGCCAATACGTCGTCGCCTTTCGGTCGCGCCCCGGTTTCGATCCATTTCACCAGGTCTTCAAAGGCCCGCTCACGCTCGGAGGCATCGATGAAATTGCAATGGCCGGGCCAACGTACCGCGCGCTGGACCAAAAGATGGCTTGTTCCCGCCGCCATGGTCTTGCGGCGATAGTCCTGTTGCAGGCTGAAAGGCACCCACGCATCCCCGGTGTTGTGCAGTGTCATGATCGGCGCGGCAATCCGCCCGGTAACTTCCGCGAAGACCGGCGCTGTATCCGGCGAGCGCGCACCCTTCAGAGGCGCCAGCCGCCTGACGCCTTTGTTCAATTCCTCTGCGCTCAGGCCCAGGCCGTCATCAATGCGGTACTTGATGTGCATGGTACTGGCGGCACGATGGATTGGCCGCTTCTCGCTTTCGGAATCACCGCGAAATTTTAGGTTCATCAAATAGCGTTTGCGCAAGTGAGGCCGCCACAGCGGCAGGCCGCCGCCCATCAGGTGCTTAACCACGCTTTCGAATTGCCGGCCCTTCCGGGTCAAATCTCCCGGGCGCCCCATCACGGGCAGCCATTGCTCGGAAACCATGCGCTGGAACGTTTTCCGGTCGGGCGCGTCCAGTAGTTTGATACCGGAAATGAATTCGGCCGCCGCCGTGTATGCATAGAGGAAGTCCGCCTCGCCCACCCCCGTGACCACGCCGCATTCGATCAGCGCGCCCTGGTAGGTACCGGGGTGCAGCTCCATCGAGGCGACGGATATATGCCCGCCCATGGATTGGCCGTGGATCACCGTCCAGCGGGGCTTGCCGAACTGCCGGATGAACAGCGCCCGAAGCGCCAGCATGTCATCAACGAACCAGTCAGGCCGGTAGCCCCGGCTTCGGTAACCCGCCGCGGCGGAGGCATAGCCGTGCCGGGCCAGATAAGCGCGCAGAGGATTGTATCGCAGACTGCCAAGGCCCGCGCTCTCGCCCTCGTAACCATGGGCGAAAAGTACAAGGCCGCCATTCCAGTTCGCGGGTATATTGATCCGATAGTATCCGCCTTCGTATTTCCCTTGCCGGCTTGCCGCCTTGTTCTGTCCCGGTGCCTTTGCTTCCGCCAGCCCCGACAAAAGCAGCAGGCCAAGACTGAGTATGAGGGCAAACCGCCGCATCATCCCACTCCCTAGAGTTAAAACGGCTTGGTCGAGCCGACGAAGGCGATGAGCAATACCACGCACCACAAGGTCACGGCGGCGCTGCCGGCGTTGATGCGGTTCTTCTTCATGCGCTTTTCGCCCTCGACCGCCTGCTCGCCGCCGGCGCGCACCATTTCGAATATGGGTTCCCACAGATCGGCGGCATGCAGGATCCAGGTCGCACTCAACACCATCAGACCATAGAGTGCCATTTTCAGGGCCAGCCAACCCTCCGGCACCAAGTTGCCGGTGGCCAGGGCATAGACCCCCAACGCCGTCATGGCGGCGGCAACCACGAACCAAAGCACCCGGTTGATACGGTTCAGGGTCCATTCCCTGGGCGTGCCGATAGTGAATTTCTCCACCCACAACATGGCCAGCCAGGCCAGGCTGAGGACCCAGATCAAGACCAGCCAACCGCCGGTGATTTGGCTGCCGTGTTGCAGGGCCAGGGTAAAGCCAATGGGCAGGATCAGCGGTGCGCAGGTGCGCGGCGCCATATCGACCTTGCGCCGGATCTCGCGCACCCGCAGGCGTTCATCAAGGCTTAAATCATCGCGGGTCAGCTGGCTGTCGCAAAAGAACACGCCCAGGTCGGAACCCAGCCAATAACCGAACAGCAAGACGTGAACAAAAATCAGGACGTCCTGAAATTCCATATGCATCGAAACGCTCCCTCGATTTCGCCGGCGTTCGCCGGTCCTTTCTTAGCCTGAACCTATACCCTCAATTCTCCCCCTTGATGCCCGCCGCTCATCCGGCTTCAGCCGAACCTGACCCGCGCCGTGCCCGGCGTGATGACATCGCCGTTTTCATTCTTGATGAAGACATCCATCTCCACGATACCCGTCGCGGGATCGATCGCCGTTATGCTGCCACCCGAAGTCAACGTCTCGCCGATGTAGGAAGCGCGCCGGTTGGAGTAGTTGAATTGCACCAAGGTGGCATCGTCACCCATCCAGTTGACCACCACCTGGTTCAGCCAATCGCCCTGCAGGGGGCCGTCGATGACCACGCCGGGATGCTTCTCCACGTTCTTGGTATAGGGTTCGTCATAATGGATACGATGGGGATTCCAGATCGCCGCGTTGTAGCAGAACAGGGAAACATTGGTCGCCGTATGCTGACGCTCGGGCAAGGCCTCGCCCACTGACAGGTTGGAAATATCAATGTCACTCATCGCATGATCCTCGTCTGCTTTTCTTCCATCACCAACTCGCCCGCCTCTGTCTCCACTCGCAGGTTGTAGACCACGAAAATCAACGGCCCCGTGCTGCCCTGTTTTTCGATCAGATCGGCCAACGAGCGCGTCGCCACCAGCTTGTCGCCGGGATGTATGGAACGGTGAAAGGTCATCTCAGTACCGCCCGCCATGACCCGCTTCAATGGCAGGTCGGGCAGGAATGAATCCTCGGGCAGGCCGTCGGGGCCCAGCTCGGACAAAGGTGCTATGGGCCGCAAGGCGCCGAACAGGAACATCGCGGGCGCCTCGTCGCCTTTCAGGAATTTTTCCTGCTGCTGCTCCGTCGAGATGGAATATTTGATGATGTCGCTGCGGTTGACCTCGATATGAACAGGTTCGCCTTCGCGCCCGATCCAGGATCTTGCCTCCGCGCTGATTAATTCGCTCACTTTTCAGCCCCTCCTCTACCAATGTCGCCATACTACGGCCACCATAGTGGCAGACCGGTGGCTACAGGTGAAGGGGGGATGCAAATTAGAGCGCTTTTGGCCTCATTCAGGCTGTAGACTGCGTTCAACAATGCGAGCAAAGAAACTGGCGCCATAAACCAGTGCCTCGTCGTTGAAGTCGTAGCCTGGATTATGCACCGGTGTGCTATCAGCCCCGTTGCCCACGTGAATATAGCAACTGGGCACCTGCTCCGACATAAAGGCGAAGTCCTCGGAGCCGGTGCCGGGCGGCATATCGCGCTGGACCTGTTCGGCGCCGACCAGTTCACCGCAAACTTCCGCCGCCAACTCGGTAGGTTCCTCGGCATTGAAGACGGGATGGAAAATAACGCGGAAATCCGTTTCGGCGCTGGCCTCATGACCCTCGGCGATACCCTTGACCAGAGTTTCCATCCTTTCCTGAATACGCTCCATCACGTCCATGGTCATGGTCCGCACCGTGCCCGACAGCCGCGCCGTCTGTGGGATCACGTTATAGGCATCGCCCGCATGGACCTGGGTAATGGAGAGCACGGCGGTGGTCGATGGCGGTAGATTGCGCGCCACGACTGTCTGCAACGCACCTATCATCTCGCCCGCGATGGTCACCGGATCGATGCCATGATCGGGATGGGCGCCATGGGCCCCCCTGCCCTTGATATCAATATCGAAAAAAGCTCCCGCCGCCGTCCGCAGGCCCGAGGTAGCCCCATAATGGCCCACCGCCATGCCGGGGCGGTTGTGCATGGAATAGAGAGTATCGCAGGGGAACTGTTCGAACAGACCATCAGCGATCATCGCCTTGGCGCCGCCGATGCCTTCTTCCGCCGGTTGAAATATGAAGTTCACCTGGCCGCGAAAATCCTGAGAAGCGGCGAGATACTTGGCCGCCGCCAACAGCATCACCGTATGGCCATCGTGACCGCAGGCATGCATGACGCCATCCGTGGTGGAACGGTGTTCAAAACCGTTCTGTTCCATGATCGGCAGGGCATCCATATCCGCTCGCAGGCCCACCGCCCTGGTCTCGTTACCAACCTTGAGGACGCCGACAACCCCGGTCTTGCCGATGCCACGGGTTACCTGAATGCCGAATTCCTCCAGCTTGCCGGCGACAAAGGCCGCCGTGCGCTCTTCCTCCAGGCCGAGTTCCGGGTGGGCATGGATATCACGGCGCCAGGCAACAAGCTCCTCCGCCATGGCGGCGATTTCGGCAACGATGGGCATGGATTTTCCTCTTTTCTCAATAATTCAGGCGCCTTCCAGGATGCCATACCCGCCGCCGGAAAAGCAAAGCGTGCGGTTGAGAACCTTGACGAGAGCTTTAATCCCGGCACAATCGCCGTAATATCAGGCCGTTCGCCATAAGGCCGTCTGGGTATAGATAAAATGATCCGAAACCAGGAAGCGCTGGAGCAAACCCTTGCCACAATTTCGCGCTTCGTCCGGCAGCGCCTGGTACCTCACGAAGAGCAGGTCGACCGCGAGGGTAAGATCCCCGACGGCATCGTCGACGAGATGCGCGCCCTTGGCCTAGCGGGCCTGACGTTGCCGGAGGAATTCGGCGGCGCCGGTCTGACGATTGAGGAAAAAGTATCCGTCACCCTGGCAATGGGCTGGACCTCGCCTGCCTTTAACCGCCGCCTGGCATCGAACGCTATTCCAGGTTACGTCCTGGCCGAGTCCGGCAGCACGGAACAACAGCGTACCTGGCTTGGCAAACTGGCCACGGGCGAGGTTACGGCCTCGTTTGCCCTGACGGAACCGGCTTCCGGTTCCGATGCGGCGTCGATCCGGACCACGGCGCGCCGAGATGGCGATGACTATGTTCTGAACGGCACTAAACGCTTCATTACAAACGCGCCCTATGCGGATGTCTTTCTGGTGCTGGCACGGACCGATCCGGAGGATAAGAGTGCCAAGGGCATTTCGGCCTTTTTTGTCGCCGCCGATACGCCCGGTCTCACACGTGGGCCGGCGGACCAGAAGATGGGCCTGCACGGCAACGATACCGGCGACGTGATTTTCGAGGACTGTAGGGTGCCGGCCAGCTGCCTGTTGGGCGCCGAGCGCCAGGGCTTCCCCATCGCCATGCAGCGCCTGGATATCGTGCGTTTGGAGGTCGCCGCCATTGCCGTCGGCCACGCCGAGCGCCTTATCCACGAGGCCATGAGCTATGCCAAGGCGCGGCAGCAGTTCGGCAAACCGATCGCGGATTACCAATTGATCCAGGCCATGTTGGCCGATAGCCGGACCGAGGCCTATGCCGCCCGCTGCATGGTGCTCGAAACCGCCCGCCGCATCGACCGGGGCGAGGCCGCGTCCACGGAGGCGGCGTGTTGCAAACTTTTCGCCACCGAAATGGTCGGCCGCGTCGCCGATCGCGCCGTGCAGATCCATGGCGGGGCCGGTTTTATGCAGGGCGCGGCGGTCGAGCGTTTTTACCGGGACGTACGGATCTATCGGATTTTCGACGGCACCAACCAGATCCAGCAATTATTGATCGCCAAGAACATGCTGCGCGAGGCGGAGTGACGATATGTTGAAAATACAGAACTTGGCGTTGATCCTGGCTCTGCTGTTGCCGCCATCAATGAGCTTCGCCGCGGCACCAAGCCCCGGCCGGGAAAATGCGGAGACGCTGTACAAAAACTGTGGCGGCAGCGCCAATAAGTGGCGCCAAAGCTACTGCTTCCGCTACGTCATCGACATCATGGACAGCGCCAAGCAGGAGGGCCGGCCACTGGCGGTCTGCCAACCGAAAGGCACCACCAAGGGAGAGGTCGTCGATGCCGTCAGGGCCTGGCTGGCAAACCGCCCCGAAGAACGGCAGAAATCAGCGCTAAGTCTCATTGCCAGAGCTCTGTCGGATACCTGGCCGTGCCAGTAAAACTCAGCCCTGACGGGCCGCGATCAGGGCCAGGGTTCGGTGCATTTCGTTGGTCAGGATCGCGATGCCTTCATCGACACCCTGGCCGGGCTTGTTCATGAGAAAATCGGCCCGGCAGGCCAAGGCTACATGCGCCGATAGCCGGGCCGATTGATCGGTCTCGTTGGCCGAGCCGCCCATATAGACGCCGGCGCCCTGGCGCCGGCAATAGAGCAGGGCTTCGATGGAATTGCCCAGGCCGCCCAGGTCCGGCGCCTTGACTTGCAGGTAGTCCGCCGCGCCCGCGTCGGCGAAGGCCCGGATATCGTCGAGGGTATTGCACCATTCGTCGGCCACCAGAATGACCTCGTGGCCGCGTTGTTTCAGGGCCGCGCGCAGATCCTTGAAGGCCTGAATTTGCGCCGCCCGGCTTGCCGCGATCATCGGCGTTTCCAGATACAACTGATAGGGCGCCGCCGCCGCCGCCACCCGGCCCGTATAGTTCGCGATCTTGTCGATATCGCCGCCGAATAACTCCCCAATGGTGCCATAGACGTCCAGGTGGATGGCCGGTTTGTAGCCCTCGCCCGCTTTTTTCGTAATCAACCCCGAAACCCAGGCCGCATAATCGATCAGCTTTTGCCCCTCAGGGCCAAGATCGTTGGCGACGTTGGCAAATGAACCGTGCGGTAGGATATCGACCCGCTTCATGATCATCTTTTCGACCATAAATTCCTGCGGCGTCGGGCACATGCCCAGCAATGGAACCGGCGCCGTGGCGATCCGGCAATCGTATTCCGCCGCAATAATTTCCGCCGCCGTACGCCGGCCGGCAAGGGCGGCGGCATGCAACAGAGCCTGGGAGATGCCAAAGCGCAGGGCGGTATGCAGTTGCCCGCCGTCCTGTTCGAAGGCTTCAATTTCAGCGGCCAAAGGGCGGAATTCGGTGCAATCCCGGCCGATCAGCAAATCCCGGATGGGGCCTTCCACCACCGCGCGGTGCGCCTCGGCCTTGAACAGCGGGTCGCGGCCGGCGGCACCGGTAAAAATGACATCCATGCAATCGCCGAACGCCACCTGCCCGTCCACCAACATCAGCATCACGGACAGTGCCTGGCCGGGTTGGAGCACCTGATCAAAGCCCGGCGTCACCGGCGGGTCGATAAAGCCAAAGCCGTCCTGGCGCGCGCCAAGGCGGGCCGCTTCGAGATCCTTGTTGAAATAGCCGCTGACACCGGCAGAGCAGATCACGTTGGCGATTTTCATCCGATTATTCCCAGTCCATTTTCCAATGCCTGGTTATGTTATCGAAAACCCAAGGCCAGCGTCAGAGCGTAATTTTCATATGCGGTATATTTCGGCCCGGAATGGAGCCTGACGGCTTGCTGCCGACCACTTCAAACCCCAAGGCTTGATAGAACGGAACGGCGCTTGGATCTGCATCAAGATAGAGCGTGGCAAGCTGTCTGTCCTGGGCGCGTTCAAGCAGTTTTTGCCAGAGCCGACGCCCAACACCCTGCCGCTTCCATTCCGGGTCAATGAAAAACGCATGTACTTCGCCTGCGCTGCTATTCGCTTCCGCCAGCAGGCAGGCGCAACCACATACCGTACCAGCCTCGGCGACCCAGTATTCCCCCGTGGCCAAGTCCGCCGCCGTGACCGTCAGCTCGTCGCGGCAGGCCGCCATGAAGGCGTCGTCATAGCCATTTGATTGTTTCGAGCGGAGGCAAAGCGCGGTTAAAACACCGGTTTCTTCAAGCCGCGCCGGGCGGATTTCCATGATTATCCTTCGCTCTGGAAGTTCCGTATGAAATCCGGGTCCGGTGCCGCGCCCAGGCCTGGGCCTTCGGGCAGGGTCATCTTACCGTCGATAATGGCGGGCAGGCCGCCGGTCAGTTGTTCACGCAGGGGATTTGGATTGGCGTCGATTTCCAACATGCCGTCCCCGCCCGCGGCGGCCAGGCAATGGCCCGAGGCCAGCAAGCCCACGGCACCGGCCAGGAAATGCGGGCAATAGCTCTGCCCCGCCTCGATAATGCGCCGGGCCAGCGGCAGGGTCTTGGTAAATCCGCCCCATTTACACATATCCGGCTGCACCACGGCCAAGACCTTGGCCGCGATATAGTCGTCGAATTGTCCATCGCTCAGCAGGTTTTCACCCGCCGCCAGGGGCGCGCCGGGCAATGCCGCCAATTGTTGCCAACTGTCCAGGCCCTGATCGGCCGCAATAGGCTCCTCGATCCAGGTCAGATCGTATTGGGAGTAATCCGGCCAGTTGGCGCGGGCCATGTCCAGGTCCCAGCTTTGATTGACATCCGTCATCAAGCGGTGCCCGCCGATCAACTGCCGCACGCCGGCAAGGGCGGCAAGGTCCGTCTCCCGGCCAAAGCCGATTTTGACCTTGAAGGCGGTGTAGCCTTCCCCCAGCTTGGCCGCGACAATGTCTTCAAAACCACGCGGATTAAGGCCCGAGGCATAGACCGGCACCGTATCGCCCCTGCCCCCCAGCAGCTGCCAAAGCGGCTCGCCCGCGCGCCGCGCCGCCAAATCCCAGAGCGCGATATCAACCCCGGCGATGGCCTGGGCGAAGGCGCCCGGCTCGCCGCACTGGATGGTCATGATATGGGTCTGGCGGGTCATAGCCTCGAAAGCCGCGGCGGGGCTCGGCCAGTTTTCCGACAAGGTGATGGGCGCCAGATAATCGCGGATCAGATGGGCGCGATTCTCGGCGCCATGCATTGGGAAATTGCCGAAAACCTCGCCCCAGCCCACCGCACCTTCCGCATCCTCGACCCGGACCAGCAGCACGGCCCGTTTTGTCAGGGTGCCGAACGAGGTCATCACGGGCGTATCGATCGGCGCATGCAACAGGACCGGCTCGACCTTGGCGATATCCAGCGCGGGCAAATCCATGCTCATGTTCATTTACCCTCCACCGCCGCCAACGATGCCGTCATCGTGCAATTGCCCGATCTCGCCATCGCTCAAGCCCAGGACATCCGCCAAAATCTGGTCCGTATGCTGGCCCAGGGCCGGGGCCGGCTGGACCGACTCGCGGGGCGCGGCACCGAAATCAAGGGGAGAACCCGGGGTCAGATAACTACCGATGCCCGGTTGTTCCACGTTCGCGAACACCGGATTCTCGGTGGACCCGCGCCAGGCTTCGGCCAGGGCCTGGGCGACGCTCTGATACGGACCCCAGGAAACGCCGCCCGATGTCAGGGTGGCGGATAATTCCGCAAAATCCTGGGATGCGCACCAAGGCTCCAACAGCGCGGCGATCTCCGCCGTAGCCATGAAGCGGTCGCCTTCCTGGCGCAGATTCAGGCCGCGCCGGGCCTCGATCTCGGCCACGCCGTCGGCGATCCCTGCTGTTTCCACCAGGGCCGGCCATTGCCGCCCCGTAATGGCGACGATCATTACCCGGCGGCCATCCTTGGTCACGAAATCTCGCCCAAAAGCGCCATAAAGCTCGTTGCCCGTGGCCGGGCGTTCGCTGCCGTTGATCTGGGTTTCGCCGATAAAGCCCAGGGTTCCCATGGTGGCAAAGGCCATATCGGTCAAAGCCAACGAGATGAACTGCCCCTCCCCCGTCAGACGGCGATGACGGTCGGCGGCCAGGATGCCGTTGACCGCCGCCAGGCCCGTGGCGATATCCCAGGCCGGCATGACATGGTTGACCGGCGCCTCGGCCCCCGCCGGGCCGGTCAGATTGGGAAAACCTGTCGCCGGATTAACGGTGTAATCCACTTCCGAGGTGCCATCGCGGTTGCCCTTGATGTTCAACATGATCAGGTCGTCGCGCTGGGCTTTGAGGTTGTCGTAGGACATCCAGCCGGAGGTGGGAAAGTTGGTCAAAAAGAAGCCGTTGTTTTCGCTTTTGTCCGTTGGTGCGCAGATCAACTGGGTCAGCAGTTCCCGGCCTCTTGGATTGCGGATATCCACGGCGAAGGATTTCTTGCCCTTATTCAGACCGGCCCAATAGAGGCTTTCGCCATTCCCGGTCACCGGCCAGCGGCGATAGTCGAGACCGCCGCCCAGAGGGTCGAAGCGGATCACTTCCGCGCCCATTTGCGCCAGGGTCATGCCCGCGCTGGGGGCCGCGATAAAGGCCGAACCCTCCACATTCAGATACGAAATTAGAATTATGACATAACATATTGTTTTACATATAAGGTGACGGATCTGCCAGATGATGTGCCGTGAGCTCTGACGTCAAATAATCAAAGGCGTCATCAACACTGTCGGCACGATGAAACAGTTTCAGATCCTCCGGATTAATGGTGCCGAATTCCACCAGGGCATCAAAATCCACCACCCGGTCCCAGAACTCCTTGCCGTACAGCACGATGGGCACTTTTTTACGGATCTTTCCAGTTTGCATCAGGGTCATGGTCTCGAACAATTCGTCCAGGGTGCCGACACCGCCGGGCATAGCGATAATCGCCTTGGAGAGATAGGCGAACCAGAATTTCCGGGTAAAGAAATAGTGGAATTCAAAGGCCAGGCTGCGGGTCACGAAGGGATTGGCGAATTGTTCGAACGGCAGGGATATATTCAGACCGATGTTCAGCCCCTTGGCTTCGGAAGCGCCCCTGCTCGCCGCCTCCATGATGCCAGGGCCGCCGCCCGTACAAATGACGAAACGCTTGTCGTCGCGGCCTAAATTTTTTGACCAGTTGGTCAGACGTGCCGACAAGACGCGGGCATCCTCGTAATAACGGGACATCTTAAGATCTTTTTCCGCCTTGGCCAGGTCGCCGCCGCCGGCTTTTGCAGCCTCCAGCGCGGCCAGTGCCGTCTCCGCGGACTTAATGCGGGCCGAACCGAACATCACGATGGTGTCGCGCACTTGTGCCTGGCGGAAACGTTCCTCGGGCTCCATATATTCGGCCATTATCCGCAGGGGCCGGGCCGCGCGGCTGTTCAGGAAGGCTTCGTCCCGATAGGCCTTTACCGGATGAAACGGTTCGTCGATCATGCAAATATCCCCATGTTCACGCGGCCTTTACCTAATCTGCTCTAGTATCCTGGTTTATGGCCCGGCGGCGGTTGCCGCCCCATTTACAGGTAGTGTGAGAGCGGTCACTGGCGAACAACAGCAAGACCACCAGATATTTAGCCCAGAGCTGGAGGGAACCGTATGTCGCATCTGACCTATGAACAAGAGGCTTCGAGCCCTCAATCGCACATAATCGCCGATAACATCGCCAACCCAGCAATTTCAGGCGAGTTGTCCAGGTATCTGGTCGTAAGTGCCGGGGCATTGGCGGTTGATGTGGCAACCTTGTATGTCCTGTCGGTTGGTTTCGGGGCCCATTATCTGCTCGCCAATCCCATTGCTTTTACCCTTGGCGCCCTGGTCGCCTATGTCGGTTCCGTTCGTTGGGCGTTTCGCAACCGCAGAATGTCCAATAGCGGGCTGGAATTGGCCATTTTCGTGACCATCGGCGTCGGCGGTCTGGCGGTTAATGAGGCCATGATGTGGCTGAGTATCGAATTCGTGGCATTGTCACTGCTATTTGCCAAAGCGGCGGCGGCCGTGACATCCTTCGCCTTTAACTTCATCGTCCGTAAACTGGTTCTGTTTTCCACCTGAGCCCGGCCATGGCGAATGACAGCATGACTGATAAACAAACGGCGATCATCATCGGCGGCGGTCCCGCCGGCCTGACCACGGCCTTGGAATTGCTGGAGCGCACGGATATCAAGCCCATTGTCTACGAAGGCTCGGACAATGTGGGCGGCATCGCGCGCACCTATCAGCACGCGGGCAACCGGATCGATATCGGCGGGCATCGTTTCTTTTCCAAATCCGACCGGGTCATGAACTGGTGGTCGAAAATCCTCCCCCTGCAGGGCCCGGAGGATGACGACGCCGGGCCTATCTCTCTGAATTACCAGAACAATTCTCGCTGGCTGGAGATGCCGGCCGATGGTCCGGACCCGGATCTGGTGGATGACGTCATGCTGGTGCGGGCACGAAAATCGCGCATCCTGTGGAACGGCAAACTGTTCGATTATCCCCTGTCGCTGAACCTGGAAACCCTGCGCAAGATGGGCCTGGGCACCACCATGCTGGTGGGCTTCAGCTTTCTGCGCAGCCAAATCGCGCCGATCCGGCCCGAAACATCCCTGGAAGACTTCTTCATCAACCGCTTTGGCCGCCGCCTGTACCGAACTTTCTTCAAGGACTACACGGAAAAGGTTTGGGGTGTGCCATGTGACCAGATATCCGCGGAATGGGGCGCGCAACGGGTCAAGGGGCTGTCTCTGCTGGGCATCGTCAAACATGCACTGAGCTCTGTTTTCCGACGCAATAACGATCTGGCGCAAAAGGAGGTGGAAACCTCGTTGATCGAAAAGTTTCTCTATCCCAAACACGGCCCCGGCCAGATGTGGGAGCGGGTAACGGAGATGATCCGCGAAAGAGGCGGCGAGGTTCACGTGAACTGCAAGGTCACCGGCCTGCGCCATGAAAACGGCCAGATTACCGGCGCCACCATGATGAATGGCAGCGGCGAGCCGAAGGCTGTGGCGGGCGATTATTACTTTTCCACCACCGATGTGCGCCAGCTGATGACGGCCATCGAGCCGGCCCCGCCAAGTACCGCCGTGGAGGTCTCGGACGGCCTGATTTACCGGGATTTTATCACCGTGGGCCTGTTGTTGGAGCGTTTGAAGCTGGGCGGTGACGCCACGGGCCGGGATATCGGCGAAAAAATGTCCGACAACTGGATCTATGTTCAGGAAACCGGCGTCAAGGTGGGGCGGTTGCAGTTCTTCAATAACTGGAGCCCCTATCTGGTCGCCAACCCCGAACATGTCTGGATCGGTCTGGAGTATTTCTGTGACGAGGGCGACAATCTGTGGCGCATGGATGATGATGCGCTGGGTGCCTTCGCCATTGCCGAATTGCAGAAAATCAATGTCATTGAGCCTGATGCGGTGCTTGATCATGTGGTGATCCGGGTGCCGAAAACCTATCCGGCCTATTTCGGCAGCTATGACCGATTCGGCGAAGTCCGCGACTTTACCGACGGTTTGGAGAACCTATACCTCCTCGGCCGCAACGGTATGCACCGCTACAACAACATGGATCATTCCATGCTGACCGCCATGGTCGCGGTGGATAACATCGTCGCCGGCGAGCGCGATAAATCGAATATCTGGTCCGTTAACACCGAAGCCGAATATCATGAGGAGAAATAACTGATTCTTCGGCTTCGTTGATGCGAGATACATGCCCCGCGCGGTAATTCTGATTGCTTCAATTCTCGCCCTGCTGCTTGCCCAATGGTGGATGAGCGGCCGACAGGATGGTGCTGTTTTCAGGGGCGAATTGTTCGACAGCGACAGCGCCATGCGCCTGGTTCGGGTGCAAAAGCTGATTGCCGGCGACGATTGGTACGATACCCGCCGGGCGCTGTCGGGCAAGGATAAGGTCCGGCGCTTCTTCCAGACCGGCT
>CAYWYB010000084.1:0-16933 GCA_964462145.1 uncultured Rhodospirillaceae bacterium | reverse complement strand
GTGGGGGACAAAGCGCAAACTCCAAAAGAATTTCCAGACGTCAGGTTACACAAGCTTCCGCCAGGCAAATTACCGCCGATATCATGGTTAAAGAAAACTTGACAAAACACCGCACGGCAACCGATCCTGGAAAAGAAACCAATTTCTTGGTTCCAAATTGGGAGGAAAGCTATGCGCAATTTATCCATGACGCGATGGCTTATGGTGGGCCTCACGGCTGCTGTCGCCGGGTTCGCGATGACGGCCGTTGCCACCGTTGGTCAGGCCGCGGACAAGAAGATCAAGATCGGCGTGATCTATGACTATACCGGCCCCTTGGCCGGTGGTGGCTCGGATCTGCAGGCGCTGGGCGCCAAGATCATGATTGATCATATCAATTCCCAGGGCGGTGTCGAAGGCTACATGATCGATCCGATCTATGCCGATGCCCAGTCCAAGCCGGAAGTGGCGATCAACGAAGCTGTCCGCCTGATCGAACAAGAAAAAGTCGATATGCTGTTGGGCTTCTATTCTTCCGCGCAATGTGTGCCGGTGGCTGCAAAAGTGGATTCCCTGAAGAAGTTCATGTGGATCACGACCTGCATATCGCCCGCCGTTCTAAAGGGCCGCAATCTGAAATACGTCTTCCGCCCGCAGGTGCATGGCGCCATGTTTGGCGAGTTGTCGGTGGATTTCCTGAATTCCAACGCCCAGGGCAAACTGGGCATGTCGCCCAAGAAGCTTCGTGTCGCGATCATTCACGAAGACGGCCCCTATGGCTCCGGCGTTGCTGGTGGTAATGAAGCGGCGGCCAAGAAGTTCGGCATGAACCTGGTCCTGAAGGAAGGCTATTCCGCAACGGCGCCCGACCTCTCATCCCTGGTCACCAAATTGAAGCGCAAACGTCCCGATGTCATTCTGCACACCGGCTACAATCCGGACATCACCCTGTTCCTGCGCCAGGCCAAGGAGCAAGGCCTGCGCTGGAAGGCTTTGATCGGTCATGGTGCGGGTTATGGCGTGGCGGACAAGCTGTATGACGCGCTGGGCAACGACGTGGACCACGTCTTCAACGTCGATCCGGTTTCGATCTGGCTGTTGGATCCCAAGTCCCTGGCCAAGGGTCTGCCGGCGGTTACCGCCAAGGTTGGCGCCGAATACGAAAAAGCCAAACCGGACGTCAAGGTGAAGTCGGCCCATGTGGGCATGGCGGCTTCAAATGCGCATGTCTTTTTCACTGACGTTCTGCCAAGAGCGATCAAGAAATATGGCGGCATTGACGCGGATTCCCTGCGCAAGGCAGCCATGGAGACGGATATCCCCGAAGGCGGCACCTTGCTGGGATTTGGCGTGAAATTCCCCAAATCGGGCGAATCCGACATGATGGGACAGAACACCCGCGCCTCGCCGGTGGTCATGCAATATGTGGGCCGCAAGGTCTACATCGCCTGGCCCAAGGCACTGCAGACCATCGATCCGGTGCTGCCGCTGCCGAAGTCATCGCCGTACGCGAAGTAGGTGATCGGCTGCACGATAATTGTATCGGCAATTGGTAGGTGAGTATCAAAATGCTTCGCGTTGAAGGACTGTCCAAACATTTCGGCGGCTTCACGGCCGTCGACAATGTGGATTTCTCTCTTGAAAAGGGTGAGATCCTGGGTCTGATCGGGCCCAATGGATCGGGTAAGAGCACGATTTTCAACATGCTCTCCGGCACATTGAAACCCAATGCCGGGTCGATCCAATTGGAGGGAAAGGAAATCGCCGGTACACCGCCGCACGCTATTTGCGGAATGGGGGTGGGCCGGACATTTCAAATCCCACGGCCCATTCGCCGTCTTTCAATTCTCGAGAACGCCGCGCTGGCCGGCTATTATGGCCAGGCCGGCGCGGTTACTCGGGAGCAGGCCTGGCGCAGCGCCGAGGAAGCCTTGGAAATGGTTGGTTTGCCAACCAATGCCGATGCCTCCATCGACACCCTGGGCGCGGCCGGTCTGAAGAAGCTGGAGTTGGCCAAGGCTTTGGCGACCAAGCCCAGCCTGCTTTTGGCGGATGAAAGCCTAGGCGGCCTGGATCATTCGGAAATGGATCAAGCGGCGGATATGCTGAAGAATATCCGCGCCGAACTTGGCATCACCATTATTTGGGTGGAACACATCATGGGCGTCCTGATGCGGGTTGTCGACCGCGTCATGGTGCTGGATCATGGCGAAAAAATCGCCGAGGGCAGGCCGCAGGATGTTGCGGCCGATCCCAAGGTTATCGAAGTTTATCTGGGCAGCGATGCCGACGAAGTCGCCGCCGCTGCCTCCCGCACCTAATCATTCTCAAATAGAGACCCCAACAGAGGATTGCGGCGTAATGCTGACCCTTCGGAACGTAAACGCCGGTTACGGTGATTTTCAAGCGCTGTTCGATGTTTCGCTGGACGTCAATGCCGGCGAGGCCGTGGCGGTGATTGGGCCGAACGGCGCCGGCAAATCCACCTTGATGCGGGTAATTTCCGGCATGATCCCGGCAACGGCGGGGCATATTGAAATGCAGGGGAGATCGGTCCTTGATGCCCCGGCCCATGATATTGTCGGCATGGGTATCGCCCATGTGCCGGAGAACCGGCGCCTCTTTCCCCGCATGACGGTAGAGGACAATCTGCGCATGGGCTGTTTCATGCCGCAGTTCCGGGCCAAGTATGAAGAGCGCAAAAGTTTCGTCTACGAGTTGTTTCCGCGCATGTTGGAGCGGCGCAGTCAAATGGCGGGCACCCTCTCGGGTGGCGAGCAGCAAATGTGCGCCATCGGCCGGGCCTTGATGTCGGACCCCAAGATTTTGTTGATGGACGAACCTTCGGCGGGCCTGGCGCCGGTGATCGTGCAGCAGGTCTTCGACCTGATCGAGAGGATCCGGGCGGAAGGCCTGACGGTGTTGATCGTGGAACAGAACGTCAAGCAGGTCCTGCGCATCGTTGACCGCGCCTACGTTCTGGAATCGGGCACGCTACGCCTGGAAGGCACGGCGGACGAGCTGCTGCAGAGCGCTGAAATTCAAAAAGCCTTTATGGGCATGTGAGGCAATAATGTTCGCGGAATTCACGGAAGCGCTGTTCAGCATCTTCTTCGTCGAAACCTTGATCAACGGGCTTCTGCTGGGCGGCGTCCTGGCCCTGCTGTCATTGGGCCTGAACCTGATTTTCGGCGTCATCGACGTGGTTTGGATCTGTTATGCCGAGATCATCATGCTGGGCATGTACACGATTTATTTCCTGCATGTGGACGGCGGCATGCCGTTAATCCTGGCGGCGGCCTGCGGGGTTGGCGTGACCGCCCTGTTGGGCTGGCTGACCCATCGGTTGGTCATTGGCTATTTGTTGCAGGCGGCCCCCATCAACCAGTTGTTGGCCACGGGCGGTCTGCTGTTTTTCTTCCAGGGCGCGGCCATGGTCGCCTTTGGCATCGAATTCCGTAATTTGGGCGTCAGCCTGGGCAGTCTGGCGGTGAGCGAGGATATCTACCTCTCCTGGACCCGGCTGCTGTCCTTCGCCATCGCGGCCGGGGTGGTCGTGGTCTTGTACCAGTTCCTCTCCCGCTCATACCTTGGCGCCGCGATCCGGGCGATCAGCCAGGACCGCGAGATCATGATCCTGATGGGGGTCAACACCAAAAAGCTTTACCTGCTGACCTCGGCCATCGGTGGTGGCCTGGCCGGATTGGCGGCGGCACTGCTGGCGCTGCAGTACGATGTTCACCCCTTTATCGGCCTCAGTTTCGGCCCGATCACCTTCATGGTCTGCGTCATGGGGGGGCTTGGCAACATGGTCGGGGGCTTTCTGGCCGCCTTTGTCTTTAGCGAGCTGATCACCATCGGCGGCTATTTCGCCGAGTTGGAATGGGGCTATGTGCTGGCCTTTGCCTTCTTTATCGCCGCCATGTTCGTCCGCCCCGAAGGCTTGTTCGCGAGGAAGTCATGAACAGTAAACTTCTGATCGCGGTCATAGCCGCAATCCTGGTTGCCCTGCCTTTTATCGGCCTGGATAGCTACCCGCTGCATTTGGTCATCGTCATCCTGATCTGGTCTTTTGCCTATACGGGCTGGTCGATCATGGGCCGGTTCGGCCTGGTCTCCCTGGGCCATGGCGCCTTCATGGCGATCGGCGGCTATGTCACGGCGCTGTTGTGGAACGAACTGGGGCTGTCACCCTGGATCGGCATCCCCGTCGCCATGATTTGCGCCGGCGGCATGGCGGTCTTGATCGGTTATCCCTGTTTCCGTTTCCGCATTGTCGGGCATTATTTCGCCCTGGTGACCCTGGCCCTGTCGGAGGTGGTGCGCCAGATTATCATCGCCACCCGCGATACCACTGGCGGCTCGCTGGGCTATACGCCGGAGCGCCATGGCGACGGCTGGTCGGTCATTGCCTTGCAATCGGACGACCGGACCATTTTCTATTTTGTTGCCTTGTTCGTCTGGATGGCGGGCATCGTGATCTGGCGCATGGTTGACCGGTCCATGGCGCGTTACGCCTTGGAAGCCATTTCCGAGGATGAGGACGCTTCCGCCGCCGTCGGCGTTCAGGTCACCAAGGAGAAATTGAAGGTAACGGTGCTAAGCGCGGTAATGACGGCCTTCGCCGGCGCAATGTATTGCCAATACCAGATGTTCATCTCGCCCGACACCATCGGCGGGGTCGGTATTTCCCTGCAGATCGTTTTCGCGGTCGTGGTGGGGGGCATATACAATTCCCTTGGTCCCACCATTGGCGCCGTCATCACCTTGTTGTTGGCGGAGGTCCTGCGCATTTGGATCGGCACCGAGGCGGCCTGCATCACCGACAAGATCTGCCTGAACGTCGCGGGCGTGCCGCTGCTGGTCTATGGCATCATGTTGGTGCTGTTCATCATCTTCCTGCCCAAGGGCATCGTCGGCGCCTGTGCCGACCGATGGCGAGCCCGCGGCAACAGCGGCGCTCTGGCAAAATAGCCGGCGATATCGATGGCGACGCGGGCCGCGAGTCCCCGTCGAGGCCAGTCAAACTTGGGAAAGCCCGAAGCGGCTGCCGTTCTTGATCAGTTGCCGTTGCTATTATTTTAGGCGCCGTCGGCCTTGCCCAGCGCGGCGTTGTGGTAGGCCAGATATTTGTGTTGCTTGGCAATATGGTCCGCCAGATACATGGCATCGTGCCAAACGCCATAGATGAAGGAAGACCCCCGTCGCGACAACCATGGCAATCCCAAGAAATAGATCCCAGGCTCGGCTGAAATGCCGCGCTGGTGTTTCGGCTTACCGTCTTCGTCAAACGCATTGACCTTTAACCAACTGAAATCAATGGCGTAACCGGTCGCCCAGATAATTGCGGTTATTCCGGCCTCAGCCAAATTCAACTCAAGAATTGGATCGGTCACGCAAGGCGGATCCGGATCAATTTTACGGGCATCGGGTTCCTCTGCAAGGTCAAGGCCATAGCGGGCAACATACGCGTCAGCTTCGTCCAACACCGACAGGTAGTTGGCATCCCCTTGCGCAATATTGTACGCAAGGTCAGGTGCGAACCTTAGTACACCGTTTTTAAAATCGCTCGTCAGACCAAGAAGCGTCATTCCCCGCGCGGCAAGATGCCGGAAGTCGATCGTAAAACCGCCATGGGCGCCACTCACCGCAATTGTGACATGTTCTTTGCCTGGCTGCACAGTCTCCGCATCCCATTTGCCGAGCACCCCTAGCCACCAAACGTAGTCACGGCCGCGATAGCTCCGTGGCGGACGGTCATGCGGGCCGACTGAGAGGTAAACAGGTTTTCCCGTACGCAAGAGTTCGTCCGCGATCTGCACCCCCGAAGAGCCGGCTCCAACCACCAGTACTGCCCCTTCCGGCAATTGATCGGGATTACGGTAGGCTTTGGAATGGATCTGCATGATTCCAATGTCATCAGGAAGTATGGCGGGTTTGATCGGGTACTGGAAAGGACCGGTAGCCGCGACCACGTTGATGGCTTCGACTACACCTTCCGACGTTTCGACACGGAAGCCGGGCCGGCCAACGTTCCTTTGCACAGTCTTGACTTCGACGCCGCAACGGATGGGAGCGGCAATTTTTTCTGCGTAGGCAACCAAATAGTCCGCAACCATCTCCTTATGGGCAAAGGCGTCAGGATCGATTTCAGAGAACTCCAAGCCGGGAAATCTGTCATGCCAAGCCGGACCATTGGCGACCAAAGAGTCCCATCTTTCCGAGCGCCAACGTTCGGCAATTTGGTGCCGCTCCAGGACCAGGTGAGAAACGCCGCAGTTGCTCAGATGTTCGCTCATGGCCAAGCCGGCTTGGCCGCCGCCAACAACGAGAGTATCCACTTGTTCAATCGACATTTCCGGATCCTCAGCTAGCGTTTCAAGGTTCATTTTGGGCTAAAATGCCAGCATTCCTGTAAATCATTGATGTCCAAAGCGCAGGCCGGAAGAATAGCTGTCTGCGTCACTGGAATCTATGTCTGCCATCGATGAAACCTCATGCATGCCCTAATACCAAATTGGGGTAAAAAGGCGTTGGCATGATGCCGACGAGTACAAACCTCTAAAAAACTGCGCCAGGCCGCTGCACGGGGCGACATGATCGCGCTTAACAGACCGAGCGAGGACAACAGTTCGGCGCCAATCAACCTTTGCTGTATGGCGGCAACTGGCACTTCTCGGGCATCAACATGCATCGGGCTCGTTTCCGCCATATCCCCAATATCGCGCCATCCCTTGAGCGCGTGTCAGGCGGCTCATCTGTTCGATCCCATGGTTCGAGCTTCAATCTGCCACAGGTGCCAAATCATGCTATGATTGGGGCCTGGCCCGCACATTGAACGCGCGAGGAGGCGGAAAGGTGCAAGATTCTCTCACATTGGATGCGATGGACCTGAAGATCCTGGATGCCCTGCAGCGCGACGCGACCATTAGCAACCAGGACCTGGCCGGCGAGGTCGGATTGTCACCCTCGCAATGTTCGCGGCGGCGGACCGGGTTGGAAAAAAGCGGTGTCATCAATGGCTATCACGCGGTGTTGGACCGCGAACGGCTGGGCTTCGGCGTTACCGTCTTCGTTTCCGTTTCCCTCAACGCCCATAATGTGAAGGGGGCCCTTGGCATCCGCGAACTGGCGGCGGCGACGCCGGAAATCCTGGAAGCGCATGCGTTGACCGGATCGGCGGATTACCTTTTGAAGGTCTCGGTGCGGGATTTGCGGGCGCTGTCCGCGCTGGTCAATGATGTGCTGTTGCCCAACGACGGGGTCGCCCGGGTGCATTCCAACATCGTGCTGGAGACCCTTAAGGAAGGGACCCGGCTGGCGCTGACGCCAGGGCCCGTCCGGCCTCGAAGGCGCGCAGATTGAGGCTGGCCAAATCGTCTCCGCGGCCCTTGAAACGCGCCGTCGCCGTCTCGGCCAGCAGCGCCGCCTCCAATGGCAGTTCGGCGCTGGCTGCGCCCAGCATGACCATGTTTGCCAGGCGCGGCTCACCCAGCCGTTGGCCCACGGCCGCCGCGTCAATGCCCTGCACCGACGGGTTGGCGGCCTGCATTGCGCCGACCGGATCGTCGGGATAACTGGCCACGCCGGCTGACACCACGGGCGGCACCACAGCGGCCAGGTTGACGAAGGCCGCGCCGCCGGGCTTCAGATAGGCGAAATAGCGCAGACCCTCGGCCGGCTCCATGGCCAGCAGCAGGTCCGCCTTGCCGGGGGCAATTGCTGGTGAGAATACCTCCGATCCGATCCGCACATGGGAGCTGACGCTGCCGCCGCGCTGTGCCATGCCGGCGACTTCGGTCTTCTTGACGTCATAGCCCGCCGCCACCGCCGTCTGCGCCAGCGCCTCGGAGGCGGTCATTACGCCCTGGCCGCCGGTGCCGACCACAATGATGTTGAAGTCTTCCTTGCCGCTGTCCGTGCGCATGGCCCGCCCTTCCCGCTTCATGCCATCACCTCCGCCATCGCCGGGTCGCCAATGGCGCCGGGACCGCAGGTTTCGGCACAGAGGCCGCAGCCGGTGCAGGCGACGGCGTCGATCCGCACCCATGCCCTGTCAAAGCGCTTGCCGCTTTTCGTTACTTCCGTATTCCGGCGCGTCACCTGCAGCGCCGGGCAGCCGGTTTGCAGGCAGTTGGTGCAGCCTGTACAGGCCTCTTCGCGCACCGCCAGAGCCTTATGCCGGCGGAAATCGTCGATCAGAACGCAAGGCTTGTTGGTGATGATGACGGAAGGTTCGGGCGCCTTGGTTTCTTCCTTGATGATCTTGAACAGGGTCGGCATTTCATAGGGATCGACCTCGCGGATCCGTTCCGGGCGGACCCCCAGCGCCCGCACCAGCTCGGCGAAATCCACCCGCGGCGCCGGCAGACCGGCGACATCGCGGCCGCTGGCCGGATTGTCCTGGCCGCCGGTCATGGCGGTGGTTGAATTATCCAACAGCATCACCGTGACGTTGCCGCCCTTGTAAACCAGGTCGATCAGGCCCTGGATGCCCATATGCAGGAAGGTGGAATCGCCGATCACCGCGATCACCGCCTTGTCGCGGTCGGCACCGTCGTCGCCCTGTTGCCGGCGGGCCAGATCCATGCCTAAGGCCATGCCGATAGAGGCGCCCATGCAGGTGACGCTGTCGAGGGCCTGCCAGGGCCGTCCGGCGCCCAGGGAATAGCAGCCGATGTCGCCTGCGATGACGGCCTTCTTCTTGAACCGCGACAGGCAATAGTAAACGCCCAGATGCGGGCAGCCGACGCACATGGTGGGCGGGCGGGCGAAAACCTCCGCCCCCGCCGCAGGCCCTGCCGCATCGCCGCTTTCGGGGATCAGGTCCCGGAGGGCCGGGCGCAATACCTCGGGCGTCAACTCGCCCTTGTCGGGCAGCAATTCCTTACCCACGACCGGTATGCCCGCCGCCCGCAGCTCGGTTTCCACCAGGGGTTCGGTTTCCTCCACCACCACCAATTGCTCCAGGCCGCTGGCGAATTTCCTGATGCCGTCGAGGGGCAGCGGATAACTCAGCCCCAGCTTGAACACAGGGGCGTCGGGAAAACTCTCACGCACATGCATATAGGCCGGGCCCGAGGTGATGAAGCCGATGCCACCGGTGCCATGCTTGGCAATATTAAGGCCGCATTGCTCCGTGAATTCGGCCAGCAGACGGTCACGCTCGACCTGCGCCTGCAACCGGTTCTGGGCGTGTGCGGGCACCAGCACCAGGCGCCCCGGGTCCTGGGTAAAGCCGGCATTGACAGCAACCTCGGCCGGCCCGGATTGACGTTCGCCGTACACCGCCCTGGTCTTGACATGGCAGACCCGCGTCGTAAGGCGCAACAGCACCGGACATTGGAACCGCTCGGACAGCTCGAAAGCGTCCCGGGCCATCTCGTAGGCCTCCTGGGAATCGCAAGGTTCCAGCACCGGCAAATGGCCGAAGCGGCCCCAAAACCGCGAGTCCTGTTCGTTCTGCGAGGAGGAAAGCCCGACATCGTCCGCCACCGCGATGACCAGCCCGCCCACCGGCCCGGAGAGGGTCAGGGACATCAGCGCATCCGCGGCCACATTCAGGCCCACATGCTTCATGGCGCAAAAGGCCCGCGCGCCCATCAGGGAGGCGCCATAGGCGACCTCCAGCGCGACCTTCTCATTGGTCGCCCAATGCGCATCCAATTCAGAAAAATCGGAAAGATATTCCAGAATTTCCGTCGATGGCGTGCCGGGATAAGCGGCCGCGATTGTCGCCCCAGCCTCCCAGACACCGCGCGCGACCGCATGGTTGCCGGATGCCAATATGGCCTCGGCGGTAACGATCGGTGCGAACATGTTCATTTTTTGCGCTCCCAAGCCAGCATTGCCGCTCGGCGCTGGACCGGCGCCGCGCTCCGGAATCATGGCTATGAGGATAGCTCAATTCGACCGACACATGATTGCGAATAGATGCTTTTTTGGGCCGGAAAATGCGTGAAAATTGCAGCAAATAGAAAATTTTACCGGATAATTCGGCCTAAACTGATTTTAACACAATTTTCACTTTTTCGGTAGTGACTGCATTGGCTTTGAATTCAATATCGGGGTGCTGAGTCGAAAATCGGTCTAACTGCGATAACTGCGTGGCCGCGCCAGGACGGCATCCAGCAGGGACAGATCGCCGGACTCGATACTGTTACCCTGGGGGAACGGCGCACCGGGCAGCACGCCAATAAGTTCGCGCACGCGGTCATCCTGATAGTAGCAGTCGTAGATGTGGAACAGCAGCGCATTGAACGCCTCTGTTTCGATCTTGGCGTATTCTTCCACCAAGCTAACGCGGACAGACAACGCACGGTCAGGAAATTCATCATCGAACTGATCCAATATCCGCGCCAGCGCGGGCATGAAGTCCTCCGATTGCTCTGCTACGTAGGCAGGGAAGTCCATTTCCCTGGCACTGGGCATGGAGCCATCGGCGCTGGCCGGCAGTATGGTATCGAGCAGCGCCGATAGACGCTGCACCTGCGCGCTCTTTAGGGGATGAGCCGTTGTTATTGCGTCATTTGTCATGGACCGCGTTCCGATCATCAATCAAATAAATTGGCGAGGTTCTGCTTCATGGTATCGGCGATGTAGAGCGCTAGCGCCTGAATGGTGCTGGTTGGATTGACGCCGCCGGAGGTCACGAAGATGCTGCCGTCGACAACGAACAAATTCTTCACGTCGTGGCTGCGCCCCCAGGAATTGACCACCGATGTTTCCGGGTCATTGCCCATCCGTGCCGTACCCAGCAGATGCCAACCCGCCGGCCGCAACAAATCGACGGTGTCGATTTTCCTGGCGCCCGCCGCCTGCATCACTTCCCGGCCCCGTTCCAGGCCATGGGCCAGCATCCTGCGGCTGTTTTCGCTAACCTGGTAGGTGATCTTCGGCGCCGGAATGCCGTTGGAATCCGTCAATTGGGGATCAAGGGTAACCGTGTTGCTTTCCTCCGGCAGGTCCTCGCAGACATTGACGATAGAGGCAACATGATCGAAATGTTCGCGAAATGCCTCGTGATGCCCCGGCCCCCAAGGGATCTCGCCCGAGGCATGGCCCCGCAATGCCATCACCAGCGGCCCCGGTCCGCGGGAAATCTGCATGTTGTAGCCGCGCACGAAATCCCGGTCCTGGTCCGTTTCATAGAATTCCTTGCTGATAATGCAGCAGGCCTGCGGACCCATATGGCTGTCCAGGCGTTCCTCGAACACGCCACGCACGACACTGATGGGGTGAAACATCAGGTTCCTGCCGACTAGGCCGCTGCGGTTCGCCAGCCCATCGGGGAACTGCGCCGACTTCGAATTCAAAAGAATGCGCGGCGTGCCCACACCATTGCAGGCCATGATCACGACCTCCGCCTTCTGGAAGCGCTCCTGGCCGTCCCCGTCGTAATAGATCACGCCATCAGCCATGCCGTCGCCGTTCAAGGTTACTTCACGCACCCGGCAGCGCGTGCGCAGCTCCACACCGCTTCTGATTGCCTGGGGCCAATAGGTGATATCGGTGCTTGATTTACCGCCCTGGGCGCAACCCGACATACAGGTACCAATGTTTATGCATTTGTCCCGGCCCTCGTAGGGCTGCGAGATGACGGCGCCATCGGACGGCCACCAATGCCAACCGAGTTTGTTATATCCCTTCGCCATGACTTCCCCGACACGACCCATGGGCAAGGGCGGCAGCGGCATTTTCTTCGGCGGATACATGGGGTCGCCGGTCAGGCCGGACACCCCCATCATGCGGTCGTTTTCAACGAAGTAAGGCTCCAACTGCTCGTAATCGACAGGCCAGTCGTCGGCCACGCCATCGAGGGTTTTCACCTTGAAGTCGGAGGGATGCAGGCGCGGGAAGTGGGCCGCATATAGTATTGTGCTGCCGCCGACGCCGTTGAAATTGACAACGTCGATGGGCGAGGCATCGCCGTTGATGGGATAGTCGGTATCCAACCCCCGCACGTTCGGGTTTATGGAGAAGGCGCCAAATTCCGGCGCCTCCCAGCTTTTGGAGTTGGTCGGGTATTTCGACGATGTGGTCCAATCGCCCTGTTCCAGGCACAGGATACGCATCCGCGTTTCGGCCAAGCTCCACGCCACGGCGGCGCCCGATGCGCCGGCCCCGATAATGAGGACATCCACCGGATCGTTGTCGGACGCGTTGCTCATATCTACCCTCTTGGCTCAATACCCATCGCCGCGAGTATAAAACAACTGGGCCGATATTCCTCAAATTCATCGTTGATATCGGGTCGGCTGTTCCGTGCCAGCATCTTTCCAGGTTGACATTTCATCCAAGCGGGCCGGCTTTAATTGAAATTCATCGCCATTACCTGCAAGAACGCCGAACGCGTGTTCGGCCGATAGGTCGAAACCCGCCTGATTGGTCAGCGTTGATGGTTACCGGTCCGGGTCTGCCGCCAACCGAAGAACTGCAGCAGCAACACCGGCGATGCAATGGCGAGGCCGATCATGCCGGATTCGATACCGGGCGCGATGACAAACAGCGCACCGAAGCCGATCAGCCAGCGGTGCCACATCGCCATGGTATGGATCAGGTATCCCGTCATGGCCGAGCCGATCATGACGATGCCGATGGCACAGCCGATGGACGAAATTAGGAACTCCTCCCAACTGAAGCTCCCCAGGACGATCAGCATTGACGGCGCGTAGATGAAGACGAACGGCACCAGGGCCTTGGCAATCCCAAGCTTGAAGGCCGTATTGCCCGTCTGCATCAGGTTCGATTGTGCGATGGTCGCGCCCGCGTATGCGGCCAATGCGACGGGCGGTGTAATGTCCGCGAGCACACCGTAATAAAACACGAACATATGGGTCTGCAGCGCTTCAACACCGAGGATCGCCAGCGCCGGCGTCGCCATGGTAGCTAACACCAGATAGGTTGCCGTGGTCGGCAAGCCGGCCCCCATGACGATGCAGGCAAGCGCGACCAGAATGAGCGTGATGAACTGTTTGGCATCGTCCAGGGTGAGCCAGCCGGTCGGATCCAGTGACGAGACAAATCCGCCGGCGTCACCCGCGAATGTGGTCACCATGGCGGCAATGTTGAACGGCGTGCCCGTCACCGTCAGCACGCCGATGATGATACCCACCGTTGCCGCCGCCGCACCCACCGAAAGCGCATACTTCGCACCCATCTGGAAGGCATCGATGAACTCCCGCAGGCCGATGGGGTCGCAGCCAAGATACCGGCCCGAGACTTCTTCGGGAATATCCCGCGCCGTCTTGAGAAGCCAGCGGATAAAGCGGTTGGCGAACCCCATGACCAGACAGGCGCTGATCGACCAGAACGCCGCCCAATACGGCGTATGCCCAGCGAAAATCATGTAGATGATCAGGATGAACGGCAAGATGGTCAGCCAGCGCCGCGCCACCACCTTGGCGAATACCGGCAGCTCGTCGGGCCTAAGCCCCCGCAGGCCCAGCCGCTTGGCTTCGAAATGGACCATCACCAGAACGCCGATGTAATGCATGGAAGCCGGGATGACAGCGGCCAGGATAATGTCGCGTAGCGGGATCTCGAGGAACTCGACCATCAGGAACGCGGCCGAGCCCATAATTGGCGGCGTGATCTGCCCCCCGGTGGAGGCGGCCGCTTCCACGGCGCCGGCGAAATGCGGTTTATAGCCGACGCGTTTCATGTTGGGGATGGTGAGCGAGCCGGTCATCACCGTGTTGGCGATGGAGGAGCCCGAAATCATGCCCATCATGCCGGACGCCAGCACGCTGACCTTGGCCGGGCCGCCCGCGTAGCGGCCGGCGACGCAATGGGCGATGTCGATGAAGAGCTGGCCCAGCCCGACGCGTATCGCGATCATGCCGAATAGGACAAAGTGAAAGACATAGGTGGCGACGACGAAAACGGGCCGGCCGTTGACACCTTCGCCCTTCAGATAAAGGTGGTCTATCAGGCCCGGCCATTCCGTGCCCGGATGAACCAGCGGATACGAGAAATAAGGCCCGAACAGGCCGTACATGACGAAGATATTGGTGATGATCGGCAGCGCCAAACCGGAGGTGCGCCGCGCCGCTTCGACGACCAGGAGCACCATGGCGGTGCCCATCAGCAGGTCGAGGCGGGCGGGATCTCCGATCCGGAAATTCAGCTCGTCCAGCTTGCCGAAGATACCGTCGTAGCCATCGTAGGTCAGCGCCACGTACATGGAGGCAAGCGCCACCAGCACGAACAGGAACCAATCGTAGGCCGGTACGCCGCCGAACCGGCCCTCATCGGCGGTTTTGCGGTCTTCCGGACCCGGGAACGTGCGCGGCCGGAGCAGCGGCTCCAACCCCAACAAAAGGACGACAACCGCCGTTATGGCGACCAGGGCCGAGCCCTGATTTTCAAGTCCGAGGGCAATGCCATTGACGCCGCCCGCGAAGAAGTACGCGCCCGCGAGGAACAGGACGGTGGCGATCGGGATGCGCCGCCTGGCTTCAAATATCAGCGACAGCATCATCATCGCCATATTGATCGTTATTGGCGACGGCGGCGGGAAGTTGTTGCCCCAAAGATTTTGCCCGATAACGCCGAAGTGCTGACCAACCGCAAGAACGCAGTAAACGGCCAGTACGGCGGCAAAGACATAATCCGTCGTATCCGCCGTATGGAATTCGCTGAGCGCGATCCTGCGCCGGCTGAAGTGGATCAGCACTAGGAAACCGACGCCGACGATGACCCCCACACCGCTGCCGAACATGCCGCTCAGGAATATGCCTGCCGCGGCACACTTGACGACGTCGGGCCAGCGTACTTGCGGACGCATTTCCGGCACGGCGACCGTGCCTGCCTGGCCGGTTGCCCGGTGCGCCGTATAGACGAGGAAGATCAACCCCAGGACGAAGCCGAGATGAACACCCACATGCCAGTGGTGCTCAAGGACACCGAAACCCGCCGTGTAGTAGTGGAACAGGGAAAGGGTAAAGAGCAGCGCCACCATCGCCCATTTGCCGGCACCGAAGGTTTGGCGGAAATGCATTTCCGGATCGTAGTGCGCCTCGAAGTCCTCGGCCGCTTCGACGTCCAGTTTAGTCTCTATTTCAGCCATCGGTGATGGTCCGCCCGGAGATACCGACAATGGGGATCAGACGACCGCATGCCGGGGACGGCTATGCATCCCCGGCCACGGCCGCGATTGTTGGCTCTTCTTACTAGGGAGCGGCAGGCGCCTTGTAGACACCCTTCTCCTTGTAGAATTTGGCCGCGCCCGCGCAATACGGGATAGGCACACCGACATGGTGCGTGGCCAACGTCAAGGCTTTGCCCTTGGCGTGGCCGTTTTTCAGAATCTTGGCGGCCTTCTTGTTGTCGAATAGGCCCTTGACCACGCCGTATTGCAGATCTTCGGCAACATCGGAGCGGGAAACCCAAAGCGCCGAGACGGTCACCGTCTCCACATCGGATGCATTACCCTTGTAGGTGCCGCCCGGGATCACGTCGGCGGCATAGAACGGCGCCTTCTTGATCAATGCAGCGCGGGCCGCGCCGTCGACGGGAACCAGGCTCATGCCCTGGGTCGCGGCCATCTCGGTAACGGAGGCGTTGGGATAGCCCGTGACCGTGATGAAGGCATCCAGATGGCCATCACGAATTTTGTCCGCGCCGGTTTTGGATTTTACGAATTCGGGCGTGAAGTCCTTCTTCTCGACAAGGCCATAGGCCCCTGTCACGAGGCGGGCACCGACCAACGCGCCGGAGGCGGGCAGGCCCATGGCAACCGATTTGCCTTTTAGATCCATGACCGACTTGATGCCCCGGTCCTTGCCGGCAACCACGTGCACGTGCTCGGGGAACAGGCTCGCCAGCACGCAAAGCTTCTTGACCGGCTCCTTGCCCTTGAACGGGCCGGTGCCCGTATAGGCCCAATAGGTAACGTCGGACTGGGCGAAGCCGGACTCGACCTGACCGGACTTGATTGAATTGACATTGGCGACGGAGCCGTGCGCCGACTGGCCGATGGCCACCAGGTTTTCCATGCCGCAGTTGCCACCCTTGGCACAGGTCCGCGCACCCGGCGGGTTGGAAATAACCTGGGCCAAAAGACCCGACATTGGGAAGTAGGTGCCACCGGCACTGCCGGAGGCGATCCGGAAGAATTTCATTTGCTGGGCCTGGGCGGCGCCAGCCGTAAGGGCGATGGCGAATACCGCCGCGCCCAGCGACAATAGTTTGTGGTTTTTCATCTGCCTGTCCTCTCCTGTTTGAAATCCACCAATAGCATATAGAATAGGATTACAAAGCGGTATCTTTCCCGCCGATAGGTAGATTGGTGGAACAACAACGACCGACGCGAACGAAGCGATTGTAGCCATGAAAGACGACGCCGATGGCCGCTTCACCATCAACCGGCCCGAGAAGCGGAACGCGCCGCATGGGGCGCGGGCATTAAGTCAGATAGTCCGCCAGGGCGTCATATGTCCTCTGGCTGGATGTCTCGTCGTGGGCGGCAACCTGAACACGCAGATCCGTCGCGCCCGCCTCGGCGTATTCCGCCAGCCCATCCAAGATCTGCTGCCAGCTGCCGATCAGGTGCAGGTCGGAAGGATCATCAAGGCCTTCGTGCTTGGTGGCATTGGCATAGGAGGGATTGGATTGGTATTGCGCGGAGATTTCCCGCGCCAGAGCCTTTGCCCCCGCGAAATCGTCGGTGAGGCAGATCCGCACCAGCGCCATGATGCGTGGGCTATCACCGCGGCCGGCATGCTCGGCGCCGGCGTGTAGATGCGGCAGGGTGTAGGATGATATGGTCCGCGGCCCGCATTGCCCCAGCGTCGTGCCGCTTAACCTGCCGCCGGCAAACCGCAACATCCTTGGGCCAAGCGCGGCCAGCAGAATGGGTGTCGGCCGCGCCTCGATCCCGAGCTGGACATGCGCCGAAACCTGCTCGCCGTCCGTATCCGCCTGCCCGTCCGCCAGCAACGGCTGCAACGCC
>CAYWYB010000083.1:0-17024 GCA_964462145.1 uncultured Rhodospirillaceae bacterium | reverse complement strand
CCTATCTACGCTGTCTGCCCGAGCAATTTCGATCCAATGTGAATCGCGAAGCGATTCTTAGTGATCGGGAAAATTGCTCTCTCCTTAAGTGTTGGAGCATTTCCTATTCGGAAATGCTCGACGCGATCGAATACAGGGTTGATGCGGGCCGTTTCATGGACCAATCCGGGACCACGGCCTCCATTGATCAACCAGGATTCAATTTAATCAACGGCGGGGGGGCGGGCGCAAGTGGATTCGCACCGAAAAACAAAAAACCGCGGAATTATCCCGATTTTTCGCCCGGATTAGGCGCCCTATTCAATCGTCTGAGTCAGGCGCCGGGCGGACCGTTCACATACGGTTTCAGGGCGGCATAGACGACCTGATGCACCGGCGTTGGCACGCCCAGCTCCGCGCCCAGGCGCACGACGGCGCCCTGCAATCCGTCAAGCTCGATGCGCTTTCCGGCCTCGAAATCGTGCAGCATGGACGGTTTCGCATTGACGAAACCGTTCATCATGTCCATGCGGCTCTGCAGGGCATCGGGGGGCAGGGGAATGCCCTTGGCCTCGGCCACGGCGATAACTTCCCGCATGGCGGCAAAGGCGACTTCCTGCACATGCGGATCCTCGATCATGATCCGGCCCGGCAGACGTGTCATGGTGCAGACACTGGCAAACGGTGACAGGATGGCCAGCTTCAACCAGATCGCGGTTTCGATATTATCAACCAGATAGCTTTGAATGCCGGCGCCCTCGCAAGCCGCATGAAAGGCCTTCAGGCGCGGGCTGTCGCGTCCGTCCAGTTCACCGAAATCCAATTCGGCGAAGGGGCCCATGTGTTGGATCACGCCGGGGGCGGCGATGTTGGAGGGGATGCGCGCAACGCCGCCGACCACGGCGTCCGGGCCCAGGATGGCCTGCATGCGGGTTTCGGAATCGACGCCGTTGAGAAACGAGATCACCGCCGTGTCAGGCCCGATCAGCGGCTTGATCAGCTCACAAGCCTCTTCCACATCGTATAGCTTGACGCCGAATATGACGATATCGACCGGGCCGATGGTGGCCGGATCATCCGTCGCCTTGACCGACCCGATATGGGCATCGCCCAGGGGGCTGTTGATGCGCAGGCCGTCCTTTTGCATGGCGGCCAGATGTGCGCCCCTGGCAATGAACGTCACATCTTCGCCAGCATCAGCGAGGCGGCCACCGAAGTAGCCGCCGATGCCGCCCGATCCCATGACGGCTATTTTCAAGCCACTGCTATTTTTAGGGCTCATTTCAGGGCGCCGCAGAAGCGCTGGATACGCTGGCAGGCATCTTCCAGGACCTCGATCGAGGTGGCATAGGAGATGCGGAAATGCGGCGACAGACCAAAAGCCTCGCCATGCACCACGGCGACGCCCTCGGCGGCCAGCAGCTCGGTAGCGAAATCCAGGTCGCTTTCGATCTTCTTGCCCGACGGCGTGGTCTTGCCGATGGTGCCCGCACATGACGGATAGACATAGAAGGCGCCATCGGGGGTCAGGCAATCAATGCCGCCGGCCTGGTTCAGCATGGAGACGACAAGGTCGCGCCGTTCCTTGAAGCTGACGTTGTGTTCGGCAATGAAATCCTGGGGACCGTTCAGGGCCTCGACCGCGGCTGCCTGAGAAATCGAGCAAGGGTTGGAGGTGCTTTGCGATTGCACCTTCGACATGGCCTTGATCAGTTCAGCCGGCCCGGCGGCATAGCCGATGCGCCAGCCGGTCATGCAATAGGCCTTGGAAACACCGTTGACCGTCAGGGTGCGGTCATACAGGCCGGGCTCTACCTCCGCCGGGGTGGCGAAGGTGAAGTCGTCATAGACCAGATGCTCGTACATATCGTCGGTCATGATCCAGACCTGCGGGTGGCGCATCAGGACATCCGTAAGGGCCTTCAACTCCTCCCGGCTATAGGCCGCGCCGGACGGGTTGGAGGGCGAGTTGAAAATCAGCCATTTGGTCTTGGGCGTGATGGCCGCCTCCAGCGCCTCCGCCGTCATGCGAAAGGCGGTTTCGGCGGTGACGTTGACGATCACCGGGGTGCCGCCCGCCAGATAGACCATGTCCGGATAAGAGACCCAGAAGGGTGCCGGGATAACCACCTCGTCGCCTGGGTTGATAGTGGCCATCAGGGCGCTGTACAGCACCTGCTTGCCCCCCGTACAGACGATGATTTGATTGGCATCGTAGTCGAGGCCGTTGTCGCGCTTGTACTTGGCCACGATGGCCGCCTTCAGGGCGGGGGTGCCGCCCACATCGGTGTATTTGGTGTCGCCCTCCTGGATCGCCTGAATGGCGGCGGCCTTGATGTTGTCCGGTGTATCAAAATCCGGCTCGCCGGCGCTGAGCGCGATAACGTCGTTGCCCGCCGCTTTCAAATTGCGGGCCTGATCGCTGATCGCCATGGTGGCGGATGGCTTCACGCGCGCGAGAGAATCAGCAAGGAATGACATGCTACCGGGACCTTTCAAGACACGGGACAACAGTTGAATTTAGACGTTTGAATTTAGGCCGGCGGAATTTAGACCTCTAGCGTCCCGAGTGCAACTATCCGATCAGGCCGCAACCCCTTAATGCACGGCCCTAATGCACGGCCTTGTCCTCGCCGGCCCAGAACGGTTCCCGCAATTGTGCCTTGAGAATTTTGCCGGCGCCTGACAAAGGCAGGGGGTCGCTCTTGAATTCCACGGATCGGGGGCATTTGAAGGCGGCGATCAGGTCGTGGCAATGATTGATGATGGCCTGGGCATCCGCCTCCTGTCCTTCGTGCAGGCGAATGATGGCGTGCACCTCTTCGCCCCATTTTTCGTGCGGAATGCCGATCACCGCGCATTCGGCCACCGCCGCATGCTGATAGATAGCGTTCTCGACCTCGGCTGAATAGACGTTCTCGCCGCCCGAGATGATCATGTCCTTGACCCGGTCAACGATATAGACGAAGCCCTCTTCGTCCATGCGGGCGCCGTCGCCGGTGTGCAGCCAGCCGTTACGCAGGGCTTGCGCCGTCAATTCAGGCTGTTGCCAATAGCCCAGCATGACGTTATCGCCACGGGCGCAAAGCTCGCCCACTTCACCGGCGGGCAGTTCGTTATCATCCTCGTCGACGATTTTTAGCTGCACGCCCATGATCGCCTGGCCGCAGGAGCCAAACTTGCCCGTCGCGGTGTCGGGGACATGGCGGGCGGGATCGAGAATGGTCAGAATGGGGGCGGATTCCGTTTGCCCATAGGCATGATGAAAGCGAGTGTTGGGCATCACCTCCATGGCCCGGCGGACCACCGCCTCGGGCATGGGAGAGGCGCCGTACATCATGTCGGCCAGCGAAGACAGATCGAAATTTTCCACGCCCGGGAAATGCACCGCCATGTTGACCATGGTCGGCACCCAAAGGGTGACCGAAACCTTGTGATCCTGCACCGCGCGCAAGGCTGCCTCGGGCTCGAAACCGGGGATGATCACGGATGTTCCGGCGGTGGAGGCGATGGCATAGGTGCAGGTGCCGTCGGCGATGTGGAACATCGGCGCGGCGTGCAAATAGACTGAATCGCTGCGGTATCCTACCGTCGGTGCGAATTGCAGGGCGTTCAACAGGACATTATTCTGGCTCAGCATCACGCCCTTGGAACGCCCCGTTGTGCCACCTGTGTAAAGCAGGATGGCCAGGTCGTCGTTATTGCTTTCCACTGCGGCCATGGCCGAGCGGCCTTCAAGCAGGCCTTCGAAGGACAACATGCCTTGCGGCGGCGTACCGTCGCCAAGGAAGACCACATGCTTGACGGTTTCGAGCTGGTCCTGAATTTTCGGCAGCATGGGCACGAAGGCCTCGTCCACCATCAGCACCGTGGCACCAGAATCATTCAGCCAAAAAACCACTTCGGGCGGCGCCAGGCGGGTATTGATCGGCACCAGGACATGGCCGCCCCACGGGACGCCGAAATAGCTTTCCATATAACGGTCATTGTTCAGGGACAGCACCGCCACCCGGTCGCCCCGTTCCAGGCCCAGGTTGGTCAGGCCCGCCGCCAACCTCGCGATACGCTCGCCGAACTGGTTCCAGCTCTGCCTCCGCCCGCCAAAGATCGTTGCCGTGCCTTTGCCGTTGACCTGCATATTGCGGCTGATGGTGTTGGAAATTTTCATGGTTCGCTTGCTCCAAAACTGTTGCGGGCAGCATATCCAGGGGTTGCTCAATTTGCCATCCGTTTTGTGTGCAAAGTGACCATCAGCGCGACCTGATATTCAGCCTGATATTTAGCACGGGCCGATGTAAGAAGCCCTGCCAGGCCAGCGCCCGTAAGCCGGTAAAAAATTTAAAATTAGCTGTTTCGCATGTGCCATTTTTCGCTGTGCGAACATGGGGATGTCGCATTTTGGGACAATTTCCGCCACGTCTTCCTGCTGGCAGCGGGGCCGCTGAAGGATTGTGTACGTTTTATTAACTACTTACGCGATCTTAACTATAACTAATAAAAACTGGCACGATTCCTGCTTGGTATTTGGCAGATTTATGCTGATCCACAATTACGGGGGGATCTGTTTGATGTTAGTACGGAGTTTTGAATTTAACGATGAGGTGGAGGTCTGCCAAATTGGTGCGGCCGATGCCAGATACGGCGCCGAATGCGAGGCCAATTGCATCATGGGCGAACGGCGGGCCGTGGGCCGTGCCTGCCGTGCCTGGCGGGAAGCGTGTGGCGACGGGGTGTTGCCGTCATTGGTCAGCTTGGGAATAGGCGATGCCACCGAGGAATGGCGGCATGGCTTTCTGATCCGCAGAGACCATTTCATGGCGGAAGCGGTCTTTGTCGCCTGTGGCGAGGTATTGCGGGCCAAGTGGGGTATGAAGCACCTGGGCAATACCGTGGAAAACGCTGTTCCATATGGTCTCAGGGAGCGGTTCGCGGAGAGCTGCCAACGCTCCTTGGTGGAACGCGGTCCCGTCATCCTTGCGGGCCGTTATCGCGGCGAGTCCGGTCCGCCGGTTCTATTTCGCTGTTTCATAACGCCCGTGCAGGAGCGCAGCGATGGCGTTGATTTCATCTACGGTACGTTTTCCTGCAAGGCCGCCTCGGATGCGGCGATTGTGCCCTTTCCATCCGGCACGGTTGGCGCGACCTGAACAAAATTTGTTTTGCGGACCGGCACTATTGGCGTTCCCGGATCGTCCGGGTCCCGCTTCGAAATACTCAATGGGTATCTTGTCGACGAAAGCACCTGGCGGTCATGCGGATTGAGCGATAGACCGATTTTCCTCCCAAGCAACCATTGCGTTTGGCATATTTAGATGCCATTGTGAATTGTTGTCATGTTTTAAAATCAACCATATATGGGCATAACATATAAATGTAGCCCGAATTAGTTGATTCAGTACAGCGCGGCGGCGCACACATGTACTGGACTTGTTCGTCATCAGTCTAGAAATGGAGCTTGAGATGGACCACACGACAATTCATCCATTGTGCGCTAGCCAGGCGCATCGCATTGATCTGCATTTGTGGCGCGGCGCGCCCCAGAACCAGGATGAGACCCGCCCGATCCAAATCCTCGTGAACCAAGGATATGTGGTCGGATTCTGTCCGGAGCGCCTTCAGCCGGCATGGTCCGCATACCGGGTCGCCCACGCCGATGACGATGTCGATTACGACCGTCCGCTTAACCGGTATTCAGGACCATGGAGAGTATGTGCTCCCCGTTACGATCGACCTAATGGAGGTTCTCGGCCACGCGGTGACCGAGCACCTCGACGCCAGGACGGACCTTGGCGATCTGCTGCAGGATGCCGCCAGCGTGATGTTTTCGCGTCAGGACGAAGTTCGCCGCCTTGATCTAACGTACTTTGAGGAGACTGACCTGCTCGAAAATATTCCCCACCCACGCACCGCTGTCAGCGATGGTGGGGGCGGGGACGATAACAGATAGGCGTTCGGCGGCCTTCGCCTATCAGGCCGCGTCCTCGCCGGCATTTTCACGCCGGGGCAGTTTCCAGTTCGGGCGGATGAAATGGCAGGTATAGCCATGCGGGATGCGTTTCAGATAATCCTGATGCTCCGGTTCGGCCTGCCAGAAATCACCCACCGGTTCGACCTCCGTCACCGCCTTTCCCGGCCACAGGCCGGATTCGTTGACATCCCTAATGGTGCGTTCGGCCTCCGCTTTCTGGGCCTCGTCCACATAGTAGATGGCCGACCGGTATGAGGGGCCCAGGTCGTTGCCCTGGCGGTTCAGGGTGGAGGGATCATGGATCTGAAAGAAAAACTCCAACAGCGTTCGAAAGCTGATTGTCTCCGGATCAAAGATGATCTCGATGCCCTCGGCATGGTTGCCATGATTGGGATAGGTGGCGTTCGGGATATCGCCCCCCGTATAGCCGACGCGGGTGTCGATCACGCCGGGCAGGGCGCGGATCAGATCCTGCATGCCCCAAAAGCAGCCGCCCGCCAAAACCGCCCGTTCACTTTTGCTCGCCATGAGATGCTTCCCCTTTTTGCGTAGTTTTCCCCAAATGCTCACCATCGTATGACCGCCATCTATTGCGCCGCGTCGATTGCCCCCAAATCCGAAGCCGGAGCCGGTGCAAAGACATATGTGTCCATTGCCGCCTGCGCGGCGGCGCGCAGTTCGTGCCATTTGGCCGGCCCGCCATAATAGGCCAGACTGCCCGGCTCCGCATTACCTTCGCCGTTGTAATAGGAAACACAATCGCGCAAGGGGCGGGTGTTCAAATCGGCCAGGCGGCAGTGCTCGGCGTATTCGATTTCCGATTCCGGGGTGATGTCGACAATGCCGGCGCCTCTTTCCCGTAACGTAGACAGCATCCAGACCACATAGTCCGTATGCGCCTCGATCCCCCTGGTGAAGTTGAACTGGCCGCCGCCGCCCTGGGGCCCGGACATGATCAGCATATTGGGAAAGCCATGGCTGTGCAGGCCCAGGAATGTCTTGGTGCCCTCGTCAAGCCATTTTTGCCGCAGGGTCCGGCCATCGCGGCCGATAACGCCCTCGAAGGTCGCCGTCGCCATCCATTGAAAGCCGGTGGCGTAAATCAGCACATCCACCGGGTATTCCTTGCCTTCGTGTACCACGCCCCTGGTGTTGATCTTGCCGACCCCCGTTGGCGCGGTATCGACCAGGGTGACGTGCGGTTTGTTGAATGTGGTCAGAAACTCGTCATGAAAAGCCGGCCGCTTGCAGCCGTATGTGTAATAGGGCTTCAGGGCGGCGGCTGTTTTCGGATCCTCGACGGTCTCGTCCACGCGGGCGCGGATCTGCTCCATGATGCGGAAATTGGTGTTGAGCTGTTTCTCCATCAGTTCTTCCGGCGATAGCTCCCGCGCATGTTTCTTGCGCGGTTTGAAATCCGCCACCTTGCCCGAGAGGAAATCGTCGTTGCCCTTCAAAGCGGTGCGCCCGGACGAGATCGTGGCCAGCCGCTCGCGCCGGGCCCGGGCCCAGCCCGGCTCGGTTTTCCAGACCTCGATTTCCTCCGCCGTGGTGGCGCGCTGGTCGCGCACGTCGATGGAAGACGGCGTGCGTTGGAAGACGTGAAGCTCCTTGACGATCTTGGCGATTTCCGGAATGACCTGCACGGCGGTGGCGCCGGTGCCGATAATGCCCACGCGCTTGTCTTTCAGATCGACGCTGTAGTCCCAGCGCGAGGTATGGAAGGCATCGCCCTGATAGGTTTCCATGCCGTCAATGCGGGCCAGGCGCGGCGTCGTCAGGATGCCATTGGCCAGGACCACATAGCGGGCCCGCATCCGATCCCCCCGGTCCGTGGTCACCGTCCAGCGGCCTGTTGCCTCGTCCCAGGTTGTCTCGCCCACCGTGGTGTGAAACAGGCAATGTTCGTAGAAGCCGTATTTCTCCGCCATCTTTTGGCAGTATTCGAGAATTTCGAAGCCGGAGGCGAATTTCATGGTGGGGAAATATTCCATCTCCTCCAACAGCGGCAGGTAGCTGTAGGATTCAACGTCGCAGGCGATGCCGGGGTATCGGTTCCAATACCAGGTGCCGCCCACATCGCCGCCCTTTTCGCAAAAGCGCACATCGCTAAAGCCCGCCGCGCGCAGCTTGTACCACAGCATCAGAGCGGCGAAGCCGGCCCCGACCACGAGAATTTCGCATTCGTCCTCCAACGCCTCCCGCTCCACGGGGGCGGCGGAATAGACATCCTCGAGATATTTGCTGAACTCGCCTTCCATGGCCATGTAGTCGGCCGCACCCTGGCGCTGTTCCTTGAATTCACGGTATTTGGCCTGTTCCTCGGCATTGAAGACGGCGCCGGGCGGTGCGGGCGGCAGCGTCTTCAGGGCCTCGTCATCAATGACCGAATAGCCCTTGCCGGCGATGTTGGCGGAGGCCTTGGCGGCGCGCGTGTTGAATTTTTTCAGGCCTGTCGCCGGATCAATCTGGATTGGCAAGGTCGTATCCCCATACTTATTTACCCCTGGTCATATTAGCTGATTATAGGAATGCGGGCATCCGTGTCCAGGACGGCAACGGAAAATGGGGGATTGCGGTTTTCCTTGCGGAGCGGCACATTGCCCTCCAGTTAACGTGCTTGTTATGGGGAAAGTTTGAATAGCATGTCGAATATACAGCAGATGCGGATCGATTTGGCGGCCTCCCTGCGCTGGGCGGCGCGGCTTGGCCTGAACGAGGGGGTGGACAATCATTTCTCCATGGCCGTGGCGGGCGATGACGGCGTGGTGCGCGGGGATAAATTTCTGATCAATCCCTATGGCTGGCACTGGTCGGAGATTACCGCCTCGTCCCTGGTGCTTTGTGATGTTGATGGAAATGTGCTGGAAGGCGACAACGAGGTCGAGGATACGGCCTTCTATATTCACAGCCGGGTGCATCTGGCCTGTCCCGCCGCCACCGTCGCCATGCATACCCATCAACCGCAAGCCACGGCGCTGACCCTGCTGGACGGTGGCCGTCTGGAAATGTGCGAGCAGAACGCCCTGATGTTCGACGAACGCATCGCCTATGACGATGACTACGAGGGCCTGGCATTAAGCGCCGAGGAGGGCGACCGCCTGGCGCAAAAAATGGGCAACCGCAGCCTGTTGATGATGGCCAGCCACGGCGTCATGGCGGTGGGCCCGACCGTGGCGGATGCCTTCAACGATCTGTATTACCTGGAACGGGCGGCGGAATTCCAGATCCTGGCGCGCTCCACGGGCGCCAAAATGCGCACGATTTCGCAAGAGGTCCGCGACCGGGTGCGCCAGCAAATGCAAACGGAACGGCCCAAGGTGGCCGAACGCCACTTCGCCGCGTTACGACGCATTCTGGACCGCGAAGAACCGGAATACCGGAACTAAATAGCGCCGCCCTAAATCACGCCACTCTGCTCCAACAGGCGGCGGTGGGCTTGCAGGCTGTCGGTGATCATCAGGGCGGCCTGGACCGCGTCGCGGCCTGCTTCGCCGTCCACCGCCGGGGTTTCCTTGTTGCGCACGCAGCGGACGAAATCGGCGATTTCGTGGGCGAGAGCATCGGCCTGTTCGAAGCTGAATTCTTCCGTTTCGATGTTCGGGATGCCGGGGAACATTTCGCCTTCGCCCTTGCGCCTTGAGGTTACCTTGCGTTGGGCCAGATCGGCCACCAGATAGGCGTCGGGCTGAAAAATGCGCATGCTGCGCTCGGTCTTCAGGCTGACCCGGGAGGCGGTCAGATTGGCGGCGCAGCCCGAGCCAAAGCCCAGGCGCGCCGAGACGATATCCTCACCTTCCGAAACCACCGCCGCACCCACCGCATCGACGGAAATCAACGGTGATTTGACCAGGGCCATGATCAGGTCGATGTCATGGATCATCAGATCCAGCACCACGTTGACGTCCTTGGCCCGGGGCTGGAACGGCGCGATGCGGTTGGCCTCGATAAACAGCGGTTTGCCGACCCGTTCGGCCAGGGCAAAATAAGCTGGCGAAAAGCGTTCCAGATGCCCCACCTGCAGGGTCAGGCCCCTGGCCTTGGCGGTGGCGATCAGGGCGTTGGCGCTGTCCACGGTCTCGGTAATGGGTTTTTCCACCAACAGGCTCAGGCCCAATTCCAACAGCTCCAGCCCAACGGCATGATGCAGGCTGGTGGGCACGGTCAACGAGGCGGCATCGACCTGGCCGGCCAGCTCGCCGTAATGCGCCAGTGCCTGGCAACCATGGGCGGCGGCGATCTCGGCCGCGCGCTCGGAATCCTGGTCGACCACGGCGACCAGTTCCACATCATCCATTGCCGCGTATTTTTCCGCATGCAGGCGGCCAAAATGACCGACGCCGACAACGGCTACTCTTAAACGCTCAGGCATTCTTCGCCCCGTCCCATCCGATGATCGATAGGGGGATGCCTAAACCATGCCGGGAACCATGTCGAGAACCGTGTCGGGGCTGGGGCAAAGTGTAATTTACCTGGCTAGTCCTATTTTTGCCGCCCGCCGGTTTCCATCCCGCGGTCCGGGGGTTATAAGCGTTATAATCTATCGATTCATTGGTAAATGTGGGGTTTTACGATGACGACTCATACTGGCTATCTCCTAATCGCCGATATCTCCGGCTATACCCAGTTTCTGACATCGTCCGAGCAGGACCATGCCAACCCCATTTTGCAATCGCTTTTGGGCTCTTTGCTGGAGCAGGTGGGCGAGCCGCTGCATTTTTGGAAGATGGACGGCGATGCGGTGCTGGCCTATTCGACGCAACAGGAATTTCCCACGGGCGAGACCTTTCTGACCATTTGCGAAAATCTCTACAACGCCTTTGCCGAATGCCGGCAGAACATCATCGCCAACACCACCTGTCCCTGCCAGGCGTGCGCCAATGTCTCCATGCTGGACCTGAAGATCATGGCCCATCATGGCGAATTCGAAGAGATGCAGATCGGCCCGGTGAAGGACATTTCCGGCGCCGACGTCATTCTGGTTCACCGCATGGCCAAGATGGATGTAAGCGAGGCCACCGGCGTGCGTAGCTATGCGCTATTCAGCGACGCGGCGGTCGAGGCCATGGAAATCAAGACGGCGCTGATCGGGTTTTCGCAATCGTTCGAGCATTTTGGCGAGGTTTCGATGCAGGTTTACGACCTGGCAAAGGCCTGGGAGACCTTTCGCGCCGGACGCGAGCGTCACTTCCTGGAGGAGGCGGACGGCGTCTGGACTTACCGCCGCCATTTTGAGCTTCCGATCGCACTGGTCTGGGACGCCTTGACCGCGCCGGAATTGAAACAACGTTGGATGGACAGCATGACTGCGGTCAGCGTCGACCGCCCCGAGGGCCGCATCGGCACGGGTTCGGCCTATCACTGTGCGCACGAGGCGGCGGACTTCTTCTACTGGGTCACCGATTGGGAACCTTTCGCGTATTTCTCCACCCGCATCAATGATCCCATGCATGAAGGCTTCAGCCTGCGCGAGACCTATCATCTGACCGAGACCGAGACGGGTACGGAGCTGCGCTACACCATGGGCCAGTCCCATGACGAGGCAGGGAACCGTTCCGAAGAGTCAGAGGCGGGGACGTCGGCCTTCTTGTCGGAATTCTGGCCGGCATCCTTCGATGCGATGGAAAAACAGCTCGCGGCGGCGGACTAGGCGCGCCATCAATCCCGGTCGGAGAAATACGGCGGCGCCATGATGGCATTGGGATGGTTCAGGACGATGCGCTCATTATGGGCCGGGTGTCCGGGGTCGAGGTCGCGGAACCAGGCCTGGACGTCCCCTGTTCCATGATGGCCGTTGCCGGCGTCCCAATGCGCGTCGATACGTTGAAAGCATTTTGTGCCATTGGCGCTGTCCGCCAGCTGTCTCACCGTGAATTCAAGCATGGTTTCGCACCGGCGCATGCTTTCCTTCAGGACCGATTTGATGCTGTCGTTTTCGCCCACCTGCCAGCGTTCAACCGCATAAATCGGCCCGCTATCAATCTCTTCAGCTATCTCATGCAGGGTGACGCCGTGATGGGTTCGAATGCCGCGCTTGATCACGGGTTGGCAGTAAATGCCCCAGGCGCCCGGATGTTCGGGCGGGGCGGGATGAATATTGACGGCGCCGAACGTCGCCTGAGCAAGATGGCGCGGTTTCAAAATAATGCTGCTGACATGGGAGATGATCAGGTTGTAATCGGAGGCCGCGATCCGTTCGAATACGCCGGCTTTCGTCTCCTTTTGGCCCATTTGCCAATACAGGCTTTCAACATTGGCCAAATGCGCCCGCGCCATGGCGGTGATGCTATCGATAATGCCCGGCACCGAGGTGAGCAAAAGCACATTGTAGTCCTGGTTCCGGGCCATCTCACTAAGTCCGTTTCCACACCTCGATATGCAAGGAATTGAAGATCGCCCGAGGCTGCTATCCGCAATCAAGCCCAAGCCATTTGCGGGCTTCAGTCAGGCTCCGAAATACCATGGATTTATCATCACCCTTGTTTTGGAGCGTTTGATACATGCGGGATACTCCAAATTGAATGTCCTCGGACGTCAGAATGGCCGACTTTATATTTTTATCATAAGGCGAGTGGTATTGGAGTGTTGCCATATCCTTCGATGAAAGCGACACCCTTTCGACCTTTCGTAGATCCACTAATAGATCGAATGATGGATCGAAATCCAAATCCGCTGACAGTATCTTTTGATGCGTTTGCACACATTCAAAATCAAGAAGACCTGAAAATTCGCTCCAAATAAGACCAAGGTCCTTGTCAATTTTGTAAGTCGTGGGCATCCCGGATCCTCATGCAGGCGCTGATATTAGCATTGAGCCACGGTTTGTTAATATCTAATTCAGGTATTGAAAGTCGATGATTGTGTCCTGATGGTCTGGATGTTCCAAGCGTTCGAGCAATCGATCAAGAGCAATCGCATTCCCGCGCTGGTTTCAATATGGAATGCCGGTTCAGGTCCGGACGCGCTCCGGCAGCCTGGGCAATGGGATGATGAGATTGCCATTGGCCCGAAACCGCGCTCGCTAGCAGACCTTGCAGTTGGTTTTCGCCTGTTCGATCAAGGCGGTTAGCTGGTCGTAATCGATGGCGCCGGGTACCAACCGTTCGCCGACGATCAGGCTGGGGGTGCCGCGAATGCCCATGCTGGCGGCGAGCTCCCGGTTCGCCTTGATGATACGGGCGACCTTTGGGCTTTCCATATCCCGTTTCAGGCGCTTTAGATCAAGCCCGATGTCCTTGGCGGTCTGGTAGATCGCGGCTTCGCTCAGGCGGCGGCGCAGGCCCATCAGGGTGTCATGAAACGTCCGGTACTTGCCCTGCATCTTGGCGGCCAGGGCGGCCTTGGCGGCGGTCACCGAGACTTCGCCCAATATGGGGAATTCCTTGAATACGAAGCGCACGGATTTGTCCGTCTTCAACAACCGCGCCATGGTGGGCAGGAAGCGTTTGCAGTAGCCGCATTGGTAGTCGAAAAACTCCACCACGGGAAATTTGCCCATGGGGTTGGCGATGAAATCATCGCGGGAGGCAAACAGGGCATTGCGGTTAGCCTGGATCTTGCCGGCCATGCCGGCCTCTTCCTCGGCCTTTTGCCGCGCTTCCAGTTTCCGCATCACCTCGACCAGCAGCTCCGGGTTCTGCAGCAGATAGTTGCGGATGATCTTTTCGATGCGGGCGGTTTCCGGGTCGGTGGACTGTTGCGCCGCGCCGCCGCCGGCCATTGTCAGCGGCATCAGGGCAAAAACAAAAACAAACAGGCCGATGCGGCGGAATACTGAAACGGTCATAATGTCTCCGTACGAACGCTTGGGTGGTGCCCCAGTGGAAATTCTGGAAAATTTTGCCGATCATGTCGTGGGATGCCGCCCGAGGCAAGGAGATATCAGCGCCCCGTGATCACGGTACCGTGCGCACCCGCGCCACCGCCTTGCGCCAGGCGTCATACAGCTGATCGCGCCGCCCGTCCGCCATGTTCGGAGTAAAGCTGGCCTGACGCCGCCATTGCGCCGCGATCGCTTCGGTGGATGGGTAAAGACCTGTTTGCAGACCGGCCAGATAGGCCGCGCCCAGGGCCGTGGTCTCGGTCACGGCGGGACGGTCGACGGCAACGTTGAGAATATCGGCCAAAAACTGCATCAGCCAGTCATTCTCGACCATGCCGCCGTCAACGCGCAGCACATCAAGGGCCAGTTCTCCAGTGGCCCCCGTCGTCGTGGCGTCGCGCTGCATGGCCAGCAGCAAGTCCCTGGTCTGATAGCAGACCGCTTCCAGCCCGGCCCGGACGATTTGCGCGATCGAGCTGTCGCGGGTCAGGCCGACGATGGCGCCCCTGGCATCCGCATCCCAATAGGGCGCGCCCAGGCCGGTGAAGGCGGGCACCATGACGACGCCGCCGGTGGACTCCAGGCCGCTGGCCAGGGCCTCTGAGTCAGGCGCCGCATCGATCAGTTTCAGGCCGTCGCGCAGCCATTGCATGGCGGCCCCGGCGACAAAAATGCTGCCCTCCAGGGCATAGGTGGTTTGCCCGTTCAGGCGGTAGGCAACGGTGGTCAGCATGCGGTTTTGCGAGCTGACAGCTTCATTGCCGGTATTCAGCATGACGAAACAACCGGTGCCGTAAGTGGATTTGATCATGCCCGGCTTGAAGCAGGCCTGGCCAATGGTGGCGGCCTGCTGATCGCCCGCGATGCCGGCGATGGCGATGGGGGCGCCGAACAGCGCCTTGTCCGTATGGCCGAAATCGGCGGCGCAATCGCGCACCTCGGGCAATAAAGCCATGGGGATATCCAGCATCTGGCAAAGATCTTCGTCCCAGCACTGGCGGTGAATATCGAACAGCATACTGCGCGAGGCGTTGGTGGCGTCCGTGGCGTGCACGGCTTTTGCACCAGTTGGGCCACCGGTCAGGTTCCACAACAGCCAGCAATCGATACTGCCAAAGGCCAGCTCGCCCGCCTCCGCCGCCTTGCGGGCGCCGCCCACGTTGTCCAGCAGCCAGGCGATCTTGCTGGCGGAAAAATATGGATCGACGATCAGGCCGGTGCGTTCCTGGATCAGCTTGTCATGCCCGGCCTGGCGTAGATCCTCGCACAGATCGGCGGTGCGCCGGTCCTGCCAGACGATGGCGTTGTGGATCGGCTGGCCGTTATCGCGGCGCCAAATCACGGTGGTTTCCCGCTGGTTGGCGATGCCGATGCCGGCGATCCGTTCCGCCCCTATGCCGGCCTCTTCCATGGCCGCCCGCGCCGTGGCCAGGGTGTCGCGCCAAATCTGCATCGCGTCATGCTCGACCAGACCGGGCCTGGGAAAAATCTGCGGCAATTCCTGCTGCGCGCTGGCCCGGGCCATGCCCTGGCCATCGAAAAGAATGGCGCGGCTGGAGGTTGTGCCCTGGTCCAGGGCGAGGACAAATTCGTCGGCGCTCATTTTTTCTTCCTGCGTTTGGCGGCCTGTTCCGCTGCCGCCTTCAGGTCCTGGGCCCGTAGCCAGCCCGGCGACCCCTTGGGCAAGGCATGCTCGGCCCGTTTCGCCTGGCCGATGGCATCGCGGAACTTGCCGGTCAGGATGTAGCGCTCGGCGGTGGCCAGGGCAGCCTGGCCGATATTGCCCTTGCGGCCATGGGCCATGCCCAGCCAGCGCCAGGCGGTCGGATTGCCCGGCGCCAGTTGCACCGCGCGGCGCAGGTTCTCGATCGCCGCATCGATATGCCGGTCGCTTTCCACCGATACCTGAGCTTGGCCCAGACCAATGCGCAACAGTGGCTCGTTCGGAAGCAGGGCCACGGCCTGTTCATAGGGCGTGACGGCGGCATCCGCCTGGCCGCTTTCGAACAGGATCTGACCATAAAATTCATGGAAGTATGGATCGTCGGGGCGCTCGTCCAATAACCCGGCCATCAAGGCCAGGGCCTTCTGGGTCTCGCGTTTTTTATGCCGGGCGATGGCGCGGGCGTAGCGGCCGGGCATGCTGTTGTCGGTAGGGGGGTATTTGCGAAAAGTAGTGACGGTGGAGTCCAGAAAGGCGGTCAGCTTGGCCCGCATGCGGGCGTGACGTTCCACAAACAGCGGCCGTTCCACCGCCTTGGTAAAGCGCGAGCGCGCGACATGGGCGCGGATCGCATCGATCCGGTTCCGGGTCAGGGGATGGGGTCTCACATAGGGGGCCGGGCGTTCGGTCAACAGCGCCTCCTGATCGCCTAGTTTGTCGAAGAAATCCAACATGCCCTGGGCCTATTGTCCGGTCTGTTCCAGCATGGCGATGGCGGCGCCGTCCGCCGAGCCTTCCTGAATGCGGCTGTATTTCAAGAATGAGCGTTGTGCCACCTGGCTACCGCCCGCCATGATCGCCTGGCCGGCGCCGCCCTGGCCGGCAATTGCGGCGGCAGCGCCCAAAACAAAGGCCATGATCGATTGCGCCGAGGCGTGGCGCAGGGCATCCTGGGTGCGGGCCAGATGGCCGCCCGTGATATGTCCGGCTTCATGGGCGATCACGCCGATCACCTGATTGGCGTTGTCCGAGGCGATCAACAGGCCGGTATTGATAAAAATCTTTTGTCCGCCGGCGACAAAGGCATTGAGGGTGGGATCATTGACCAGGTATACGCGCACCGCCGAGGGTTCCAGTCCGGCAACCGCGAACAGTGGTGTCCCGAACATACGAATGGTATCCTCGATCTCCGCATCGCGGATAAAGCTGATCTTTCGCGCCTGGGCCGTGCCCGACCCCAGCAGCGAGGGCACCGGCAGGATCAGCGGCGCCGCCAGCATCGAGATAGAAAGCAGTAGAAGTCCAATTATGTATCGCAAGCCCACGGCTCCATCAGTTAATCATATCCAAACTAGGTTCGCCGCTACCTGCCGTCAACGCACAGGTCTCAGGGGAGGGCTGGGGGGCAGGTTCGGGGCAGGGCTGGCGGTTGCCCTGCTGCTTCTGACAGGCTGCGGCAAACCGGCGCCGGAGGTGGGCCAGATCGGCGCCGTCGAGGGCTTCCTGGGCGGCATCGTGGCCGAGGAACCGCGCGCGGCACTGGTGGCCCGGGATGCGCTGTCGGCGGGGGGCACGGCGGCGGATGCGGCTAC